>JBGVFH010000048.1:0-67436 GCA_045120955.1 Eubacteriales bacterium
TATCAAGGTTTCTGGGGTCGATCATAGCAACAGCTTGCTTCTTGTCGATCATGCCCTCATCAACGAGGTCACAAGCGATCTTGAGAGCAGCCTTTGCAGTTCTCTTACCGTTTCTTGTCTGAAGCATATAGAGCTTGCCTGCCTCTACAGTGAACTCCATATCCTGCATGTCTCTGTAGTGGTTTTCGAGAGTGTTGCAAACCTTGTTGAACTCTTCGAAAGCAGCAGGGAACTTTTCAGCCATTTCTGCAATCGGCATAGGTGTACGAACGCCTGCAACAACGTCCTCACCCTGAGCGTTTACAAGGAACTCACCCATAAGACCCTTTTCGCCTGTAGCGGGGTCACGAGTGAAGGCAACACCGGTACCGCAGTCGTCGCCCATGTTACCGAAAGCCATCATCTGAACGTTTACTGCTGTACCCCAAGAGTAGGGAATGTCGTTGTCACGACGGTAAACGTTTGCACGGGGGTTGTCCCATGAACGGAAAACTGCCTCAACAGCGCCCATGAGCTGTTCTTTGGGATCGGTGGGGAAGTCACGGCCGAACTTGGACTTGTACTCAGCCTTAAACTGACCTGCAAGCTCCTTGAGATCGTCAGCTGTGAGTTCAACGTCCTGTGTAACGCCTCTTGACTCTTTCATCTCGTCGATGAGCTGCTCGAAGTACTTCTTACCAACCTCCATAACAACGTCGGAGTACATCTGGATAAATCTTCTATAGCAGTCCCATGCCCAACGGGGGTTGCCGGATTTCTTTGACATAACCTCAACAACATCTTCGTTGAGACCAAGGTTGAGGATAGTGTCCATCATACCGGGCATTGATGCTCTTGCTCCCGAACGAACGGAAACGAGAAGGGGATTTTCAAGATCGCCGAACTTCTTGCCTGTGATGGCTTCCATCTTTACGATGTTTTCCATGATCTCAGTCTGAATTTCAGCATTGATCTTGCGGCCGTCCTCGTAGTACTGTGTGCAGGCTTCTGTAGAAATTGTGAATCCCTGCGGAACAGGAAGTCCGAGTGAAGTCATCTCAGCAAGGTTTGCACCTTTACCGCCGAGAAGCTCTCTCATTGTTGCGTTACCTTCTTTAAAAAGATAAACATACTTTTTACTCATGAGTGTGAGTACCTCCGTATATAAAAAATATTTTTTGTTTTCGTTTTGGTAGATGTATGTCCGATTTCTGTGTAAAATGCACCTAAAAAAAGCGTCCACACAAATGCAACCGATTTATTATATCATATAAATTCGTAAATTGCCATATTTTTTTTGGATTTTTTCGAAAAAAATTTTATTTTTCCGTAATGTTGAATAATGTCATGACAAAAAAACAATTCTTTGTATACTTTACAAAAACTTCTTGCAAAATGTATGATTTTGATGTATAATGCTGTGAGCATTGCAGAATGCTTTAAAAGCAGTGAGGGAAAATAAAACAAATGCGCCGTAATATTTTGCGGCTTTTTCGTGTTTTATAAATTTTTACATATACAAAAGCAAGCGGTTGTTGCGGAAAGGCGGAGGAAAATGGCTGACATTTTCGAACTGTTCAAAAAGATAAGTACCGACACATCACATGGTGCTGAGCCGATAACTCACATCATAGTCGGGCTTGGAAATCCGGGGGAGGAGTATACATTTACACGGCATAATGCGGGTTTTTTGACGCTTGACTATATCTCGCAAAAATGCGGATGTAAGATAAACAGACTCAAATTCAAGGCTTTGTGCGCAGACACTCAGATCGAGGGAAAAAGAGTGCTTTTGCTAAAGCCGCAGACTTTTATGAACAAATCAGGAGAAGCGGTGAGCGAGGCGGCAGCCTTTTATAAAATTCCGACCGAGAACATTATCGTAATCTGCGACGACGTCAATTTCGATGCAGGGGCTATGCGTATAAGAAAAAAAGGCAGCGACGCAGGCCAAAGGGGAGTCCGCAGTATCATTGAGCATATGAATTCCGATGCCTTCCCGAGAATAAAAATGGGAGTAGGCAAAAAACCGTCACCCGACTACGATATGGCGGACTGGGTGCTGTCCAAATTCAGTAAGGAAGAAGAAATAAAGCTGTATGCGGCAATCGAGAACGCATACGATGCGGTAATGCTCATGCTCTCGGGCAAGACCGAACAGGCTATGTCAAAATACAACTGACAGTAATTTAAGAGGTATTTTGCGATTGACCAAAGAAAAGAGAAAGAGAGGAGAGTTATATGCTTTATAATTTTGTACGCTTTGACAGCGAATACGGCAAGATCATGTCTGCGATAGAAAAAGAGATGCATTCGAACAACAAGCATCCCATATTTGTATCAGGCTTGTGCGTCGGAGCGTCTGATGCGCTTCTTTGCGCCTTTTCGGATGAGATATACAAAAGCACTCACTCTCCTCAACTTATACTTTGCGGAAACGAAAAGGAATGTGCAAGAGTTTCCACACTGCTCTCACAGCAGGGAATGTATTTTCCGTATTACAGGGCGAGAGATTTTGTTTTTAACAATATTTCCTCATCTCACACCGACGAGTGCGAGAGACTGAAAATTTTATATTCGCTTTTGCAAGGAAATTGCAACGGCGTCGTGACAACGCCGCACGCTTTTTTGCAGTATACCGTTCCTGCCGATGTGTTGTCAGACAATATTCTTTTGCTTGAGCTTGGTGCCGAATACGACCAAAAGCATATAGTGGAAAAACTCATATATATGGGCTATGCACGCACGGAGATAGTAGATTCTCAGGGACAATTTTCCACAAGAGGAGATATTATTGATATTTTTGTTCCTTTTGTGGAGGATGGAGCGGCGAGAGCAATAAGAATTGAATTTTTCGGTGACTCTGTTGACAGAATAGGCTTTTTTGATATAAACACACAGCGAGTATGCGAAAATGCGCAAAGGGTGTCGATTTTCCCCGTTCGCGAGGTGCTGTACGGAGAAGAACAAAGACAGCAGATAAAGAAAAGTATAGTATCACTTCAAAAAAAGGAAAAGGATGAGCAACGACTCAGATCGCTTGCATCCGAGCTCAGTGCGGCAGAGCTGTCGGATATTCCGTTTGCTGACAAGTACATCTCGCTCATATACAAAAAGCCGGGGACGCTTGCCGACTATCTGTCTGACGATACGGTAGCGTTTATCGCAGGCAGCGCATCTGTAAGAAGCCAGCTCGAAGCATCCTGCAAGCTTAATTACGATAACATAGAAAATATGCTTGAACAGCGATGTGTCAGCCGGCAATATGCTCGTTATATGTCTGACGTAAGCGATTTTGAAGCGTATTTTACAAAGCACGCATCGGTGCATCTTGACAGCTTTCTTTCTGGAGCGTCATATTCAAAAACCTCGGTAATATTCGGAATGCGCACGAGGCAAAGCGCCGGCGGATCAAACATCACGCTGCTTTGCGAGGATATCGAAAACTATATCAGAGGCTCGTACCGCATTGTCATAGGTGCCGCATCGAGTGCGGAAACACAGAACCTTGCCGCACTTTTGCGTGAAAAGGGCATGAACGTGTCCGAGTGCTATCAACAGCTCCCGCAAATGGATGAGCTTGAAGCGAAGCTTGTATATATAACGAAGGCAACGCTGAAAGAGGGATATGAGCTTTCGGGAGCGAGATTTGCTTATATATGTTTTTCCGAAAAGGCGAATGCAAACAAAAGCAGATTAATATCCGCAAAACGAAAGAAATATTCCTCGGGCAAAAAGATAACCTCGTATGCGGACCTGTCTGAGGGAGACTATGTCGTTCACGAAGCATACGGAATAGGTATGTACAAGGGGCTGACAAAGATCACCTCTTCCGAGGGAATTACAAAGGAGTATATCACAATTCAGTATGCAGGTACGGATAAGCTCTTTATTCCTGCAGAGCGGCTCGAGCAGATATCAAAGTATATAGGTGCACACTCTGATGACGGACTTTTGAAGCTGTCAAAGATGGGCGGCGCTGAGTGGCACAAGCAAACTTCAAGGGCAAAAGCTTCCGTCAAAAAAATGGCAAAGGAGCTCATCGACCTTTACGCCCGCAGAATGAGAAGGAGCGGCTTTGCGTATCCTCCGGACGATGCGATGCAAGAGGAATTTGACTCGTCATTTCCGTACGAGGAGACTCTTTCTCAGCTGGAGGCTATAGACGCTATAAAGCACGATATGATGCGTGCTGTCCCTATGGACAGACTTCTTTGCGGAGATGTCGGCTACGGAAAGACTGAGGTTGCTTTACGTGCTGCGTTTAAAGCGGTAGAAGCAGGCAAGCAGGTGGCGCTGCTTTGCCCGACGACAATACTTGCTTATCAGCACTATCAGACGGCGCTCTCACGTTTCGGAGGCTTTCCCGTGCGCATTGATATGATATCCCGTTTTCGTTCGGCAAAAGAACAAAAGGAAATTTTGAGAAGGGTCAAGCGAGGGGACGTGGATATTATCGTCGGAACGCACAAGCTTGTGTACGGAGACGTGGAATTCAAGGATCTCGGACTTTTGATAATCGACGAGGAACAGCGCTTTGGAGTTGCGCAAAAGGAAAAGCTAAAGCAGTTTGCGACAGATATAGATGTTCTTTCGCTTTCCGCTACTCCTATACCGAGAACTCTCAATATGGCAATGGGCGGTATCAGGGATATGTCTGTCCTTGATGAAGTACCCGGGGAGCGAGTTCCGGTTCAGACATATGTGCTCGAGTATGACGCACAGACCATATATGAGGCTATACGGAGAGAGCTTGCACGCGGCGGACAGGTGTTCTATCTTTATAATAAGGTGGAGGATATAAACAATGTTGCTACACGTATAGCGGACAGCATTGACGGAATAAATGTTGCGGTAGCGCACGGTCAGATGGATAAAAGCGAGATAGAGAGCATATGGCAGCAGCTTGTTGACGGAACGATAGATGTTCTTGTCTGCACGTCGATCATCGAAACAGGTGTTGATGTGCCGAATGCAAATACTCTTATCGTAGAGAATGCCGACCGTCTGGGGCTGTCACAGCTTCATCAGCTCAGAGGCCGTGTGGGGCGTTCGAGCAGGCGGGCATATGCGTACTTCACATACCGTCAGGGAAAGGTGCTCAGCGAAATAGCAGAGAAGAGACTCATGGCAATAAGGGAGTATGCTCAGTTCGGTGCAGGCTTTAAAGTAGCTTTGCGTGATCTTGAGATAAGAGGTGCGGGTAATATGCTCGGTGCCGAGCAGCACGGGCATCTTGATGCTGTCGGCTATGATATGTATATAAAGCTGCTAAACGAAGCGGTGCTTGAGGAAAAAGGAGAGAAAAAGCCCGAAAAATGTGAGTGCAAGCTGGATATCAAGGTCAATGCCTATATTCCTGAGAGCTATATACGGTCAGCTTCGATGAGAATGGAACAGTATAAGCGTATTGCGCTCATTTTATCCGAGCAGGATGCAGATGATATTTGTGACGAATTGATAGACAGATTCGGAGAATATCCCGTGGAGGTGGAAAACCTGCTCAAGATCGCACAGATAAAGGCGTTGTGCGAAAATAGCGGTATCGAGAGGGTCATACAAAACGAAGGAAATGTGAGCATCTATCCTCAAAAAATGCGTATAGAGGTGTGGTCGATGCTTGATTTTTCGGATAATGAATACAAATTAAAGATAAATCTTACGTCAAGTCCGCACCTTACCTTCAAAATACCGAAAAATACAAGCGCAACAGACGCTTGTATCAATGTTATCGGTTCATATTTCGAAAAATGTTCACAAACCGATAACCCGCAGAACACATAAGTTAAATATAATAAAAAATAAACAAAAAAGTCGGAGAAAACAATGAGAAAGATGAAGAAAACATTAACGGCGCTTCTTTTGATTTTTGCTATGCTCATCACATTTTGCTCATGCGGCAGAGGCGGGGACTATATATATAAAAATAATTCCTCCGATTATGTCTACAAGTATGGGGACTACGCTATCGACAAGAGCTTTTATTCCTATTGGATAGCAAGATACAAGGCTGTTCTCATGTACAGCTACTATGATATAGAGGATACCGACAGCTTTTGGGATACCGATTACGGCAACGGTACGGCAAACGAGGTCCTGACGGCTTATGCTGACGAAACAATAAAGAATTATCTTATGTCGGTTTATCTTTTTGACAAATTTGACCTGCAGATGGCTGGAAGCGTCGAAAGCGGTGTTGATTCACAGCTGAAAGAGATAGTAGATGATGCGTACGAAGGAAACGTAGCATTGTTAAACGAAGATGGCTATGAATACGGTATAAACTACAATATGCTCAGACAAATATACCTTGCAGAGGCAAAAACGGAGCTTGTATACGACCATCTTACCTCAAACGTTCTCAAAGACAAGCTGACCGACGAGGCAAGGGAAACCTATCTGAAGGACAATTATGCTCATACGACTCATATATTTATCGCTACCGAGTATAATTACAATATCGACGATGACGGTAATGTAATATATGACGAGGAGGGCAACTACACGACCGAGCTTACAGAAGAGCAGAAAAAGGAAAAGGAAACAGTGATAGCCGAGATAGATTCTCTCACACTTACCGCAGAAAACTTTGGCGAGTATCAAAAGAAGTACAATGAGGATATAGCTATAGACAAGTATGCAAACGGCTATTTTGTATCTTCAAACATAGATTTTGATACCGCTTATATAACTGCCGCTCTGACAATGGAGCCGGGTGAGGTGCAGAAGGTCGAGGGCACAAACGGCATTTACTACATATTAAAGCAGGAAATGCAAGAAAAGGCGTATGAGGATGAGAGAAATGCCGATTTCTTTGAAGGCTACGACGAGATGGTGCTCAACTACCTGTATTGGGAATACATGGATGATCTTTATGCTGACATAACCGTAAATGATGAGATAAAAAAGAATATATCAATAAAGACCGTCTCTCCCTGTTGGTATTTCTGATAATTTGAAATAATGATCTTGTACAGACATTCTTCTGAAAAAGAATGTCTGTGCTTTTTTTGTTTTTGCCTACCACTTTTGACATAAAATTCGCTCGACATATCATATAATCAGTACATGAGGTAGGTTTTGTATGTATACGGATGTTTACGCAGATGTTTTGTTTTTGATAAATTTTTCGATGGATGCAATATCGCTTTACATAAGTGCAAGGCTTTGCGCAGCAAAGGTCAAAGCGGCAAGGATCGCGGTTGCATCGGTCATCGGCGGAGTTTACTCGGTTTTGAGTATTTTTCTTTCGCTTCATGCTTTTTGTGAAACGGCGGTCTTTGTTCTTGTGTGTGTTGTTATGAGCTGTATAGCACTCTCTCCCGAGAGCCTTTTTGCGGCGTTGAAGTATTCTGCGGTAATGTTTATATCTTCTTCGCTTCTCGGAGGAATTATGAGCGCGGCATACAGCGCCGCAAATGAAATATTTTTAAAAGAACTCGAGAGCGGAACTCAAAAGGGTATAAGTCCGCTTGTGTTTTCGATTCTTGCCTGCTTCAGCATGGCGGCGGCATTGTTTTTGACAAGGCTCCACGGGACAGGAAATTTGCCTGAGCGTGCACAGGTATGCATTACCGTCTTTGACAAAAAGGCGCAGGTCGAGGGCATATTTGACAGCGGTAATATGCTGCGTGACCCTTTGTCGGGCAAAAGTGTGATAATCGTGCCTCCGGACGTGTTTGGCTGTGTTTTGTCACGCAGCTTTATCGACGGTGCAAAGAGGGCTGATCTGCATACCTGCTATGAGCTTCCCGACAAAGAAAAAAAGCGTTTTCGTTTAATACCTGCCACAGGTATCGCTGAGAGTACGTACTTGTACGGGCTTTTGCCGGACAGCGTGGAGATAAAATATCAAAAGAAAGGAAAAACATATTCACTTCAAAGAGATGCCGTGATTGGACTTTCCGACGGCAAGGGTCTGTCGGGGGATATAAGGTGTGTAATACCGCAAGCAATAATATAAATAAACGGAGGAGAGTTATGTTTATTTTGAGATTTTTAAAAAGGATGTATATGAAATTGAAAATATTTTTTGTAAAATGCTTTACCAAAAAGACACCGATTTTTTACATTAACGGAGCCGAAACATTGCCGAAACCCCTCAGCCCGAGTGAGGAGGAGAGGATAATATCCATGCTTGAATATGACAGCTCTGTAAGGACCGTGCTTGTCGAGCACAATCTGAGACTTGTCGTTTATATTGCAAAGAAATTTGAAAATACCGGAACGGGTATTGAAGATCTTATATCCATAGGAACTATAGGACTGATAAAAGCGATAAACACCTTTAAAGCGGACAAAAACATAAAGCTCGCTACCTATGCATCAAGATGTATAGAAAATGAGATATTGATGTATATAAGAAAGGCATCATCACAGCGAGGAGAGATGTCGATAGATGAACCTCTCAATATAGATTGGGACGGAAATGAGCTGTTGCTTTCAGATATTCTCGGAAGCGATGAGGATGCTGTATACAGAAATATTGAAAATGAGGAGGAAAAAAAGATAGTCAGAGAGGCAGTAGCGGGGCTTGAGCCGAGGGAGAGGTTGATAGTGGATCTGCGTTTCGGACTTTCGGGAGGTGAGGAGAGAACGCAAAAGGAGGTTGCGGATATGCTCGGAATATCTCAGTCATACATATCAAGGCTTGAGAAAAAAATCATTTTACAGCTTCGAAAAGAGATAGGTGCGAGAATATAGGTAAAATGCGGTGAGGCGCACCGTGCTTTTAGAGAAAAGAACGAATTCGGGTGTGAGTTCGTTCTTTTTTGATTTTGTAAAAATATCGTAAATCACTTTATTTTTTTGTCGATATGTGATAGAATACTTGCGGCATGAAAATGCAATAGACAATTTTGATATGTAAATATACAAAAAGAGGTATCACAATGAAAAAAGTCAGCAAAATCGTATGGGGATTGGTTCTTGTCGCAGCAGGAGTTCTGTTTGCGCTTAATTCACTCGATATTACAGATGTAGACGTGTTTTTTGACGGTTGGTGGACATTGTTTATTATAATACCGTGCACGGTCGGTCTTTTCAGCGAAAGAGAAAAAACAGGTAACATTATCGGAATTCTGATAGGTGTGTTTTTGCTCCTGTGCTGTCAGGACATTCTTGATTTCGGTATGCTTTGGAAGCTTCTTGTTCCTGCTATTATTATCATAATAGGACTCAAAATGGTGTTCGGCGGATTTTTCGGTAACAAGGTAAACGAGATAATTTCGGAAATAAAGCAAAACGGAAGCACGCCCAAGGTCGGTTGCGCTACCTTTTCGAGTGTGAATTTGAACTTTGACGGCGAAGTCTTTGACGGTGCGGAGCTTACCGCTGTTTTCGGCGGGGTAAAGTGCGACCTGCGCAATGCCGTTATAGAAAAGGATTGCGCCGTTGAGGTAACGGCTGTTTTCGGCGGTATTGATATATATGTGCCCGATTATGTAAACGTAAAGGTCAACTCGAATTGCTTGTTCGGCGGAGTATCAAACAAGACCAAGCAAAATAAAGAAAATACCGTGACGGTATATGTCAGCGGCACCTGTATGTTCGGAGGTGTAGATATCAAATGACTTCTTTTCAAACAACGGTAAAATACATAGCGATAGTATTTGCTGTCTGTCTTGCGGTCGGTATCATAGGCGGGATACTCGGTGCACTCGGGATCGCTTGTGGTTTTTTTGGTGATGACGGAGTTCTCGACGGTATGAAAACCTATGAAATATCAGAAAATATCACCGATATAAGGATCGAGATCAATGCAGCCGACCTTACCGTAAGCACCGCAGACGGATTTTCTCTTGAGAGCAATCTGAAATATCTGAGCGTAAAAGAAAATGATGGATGCCTTGTTATTACGGAGAAAAAGCGCTTTGGAATAAACTATGATGCTCCCGAGCTAAAGCTGTGCATACCCGAGGGGTTGGTTTTTGGAGAGGCAACGATAATAACAGGCGCAGGCAGAGTGAGCATTGATACTCTTTGCGCAGATAAGCTCAAAATGGAGCTTGGCGCAGGAGCGGTCAGAATTGACAGCCTCGGTGCGAATTCAAAGGCAAAGATCAACGGAGGCGCAGGCAGGCTGACTATCGGTGGAGGCAGTATGTGCGACCTTGATCTGGATATGGGAGTCGGTGAGCTGAATTGCAAGAGTAAGCTGTGCGGCAGCTGTGAGCTTGACTACGGTGTCGGCTCTGCAAATCTCGTGCTTATCGGAACAAAAGAGGATTACCGCGTTGAGCTAAACAAGGGAATAGGCGATGCCGAGCTTGACGGGCAAAGTGTGGGAGACGGTATTGTTTACGGAGACGGCTCAAGCAAGGTCGAAATTGACGGCGGAATCGGGAAAATAAAGGTCAGCTTTGAAGAAAATTGAGGCGCAAAGCAGTCGTTTGAAAATCAGACAGCTCTCTTCCTGCATTTGTCAAAAATGCAGGAAGAGACTCTGTTTTTAACGCATTTTTATAAAATATAATTTATTTTGTAAAAAATAAAGTTTCTATTGAAATAATGCGCTTTTTTTGGTACAATATATAAAATAGTATATTTATGCTTTTGTGTACCGATACTTATGCTGTAACTCACAAATATCGGCGAGGAAATTATGATAAACGGAAAAACTGACGTATCGAAAAGTGAAAAAATGCAAAAATCACTCAAGCTCTTTGCAGGATTGATAATTGCCGTTGGCTTGATCTTACTGACGGTATACTTTTTTCCGCAGATAATGCAGCTCAAGGACGAAGCGGTAAGAGAGAAGGTACGAGATTTTATCACTGACAAGGGCACTGTCGGCATTTTGCTCATGCTCGGAGTTCAGCTTTTGCAGGTGATACTTTCCGTAATACCCGGAGAGCCTGTGGAGATACTGTTCGGCTTTATCTACGGACCGTGGCTGGGTGCCTTGCTGTGTCTTTTTGCGATGCTTCTCGGTTCTTTTGCGGTGTTTACCGCAACAAGGGCTCTCGGCAAAAACTTTATGGCAAAGGTAGAGCGAAGCGGAAAGTATGAAAAACTCAAATTTTTAAAAGATCCGACAAAGCGCGACGCTTTGATATTTATTCTGTTTTTCTTGCCGGGAACACCTAAGGATACGCTTACCTATTTTGCGCCTTTTACGAAAATAGAGCCGGGTAAATTCTTGCTTATATCAACACTTGGCAGAATTCCTTCTGTCATTACATCCACATTTGCGGGTGAAAGTATATTTTCGGGTGATTATATCAGCTCGGTGATAATTTTCTGTATTACGGGTGCGGTCGGCATTGCAGGAATAACGGTGTACAACACTATTGTGAAAAAGCATAACAGGACAAGCACCGACATAAAGGAAAATGATAATGAAACAAAATCTTGATTATATAAAAAAGGTCAGAGAAATAATAGATGACAGGTTTCGTGCAGACGGGGTGAAGCGCCGTGTTTACGTTCTTACCTTCGGCTGCCAGCAAAACGAAGCCGACAGCGAAAAGCTGCTGGGAACGGCTATCTCGATGGGGTATGAAAAGTGTGACGACCCAAAGGATGCAAGCCTTATCCTTGTAAACACCTGTGCTATCCGTGAACACGCAGAGCTGAAGGCTCTTTCCGTTATCGGACAGTTCAAGCATATAAAGGACAAAAATCCCGAGCTTGTGATAGGCGTATGCGGCTGTATGACCGCACAACAGCACAGGGTCGATGAGCTAAAGCGCCGTTACCCTTATGTTTCTTTTACTATGGACCCGTCAGAGATGAGCATGCTGCCCGAAATACTCTTTAGACATTTTACCGAAAAAAAGAGAGTATTTTTACTTGATGAGAGCAAGGACAATATCGGTGAGGGTATGCCCGTTTATCGTGACAGCAAGATAAAGGCGTGGCTCTCTATCATGTACGGCTGCAACAATTTTTGTACATACTGTATCGTTCCTTATGTAAGGGACAGAGAGCGCAGCCGCTCAAAGGATGCCGTTATAAAAGAGGCGAGGGAGCTTGTTAATTGCGGGATAAAGGAGATAACGCTCCTCGGTCAGAACGTAAACTCCTACAAGGGCGAGTGCGATTTTGCAGATCTGCTTGAAGAGGTGGCAAGCATTGAAGGAGACTTTCTTGTTAGATTTATGACAAGTCATCCAAAGGATGCGTCTGACAAGCTATTCGAGGTCATGAAGAGAAACCCAAGAGTAGCAAAGCAGTTTCATCTGCCGTTGCAATCTGGCTCGGATAAGATACTTGCCGCTATGAATCGCCGCTATGACAGAGAAAAGTATATGTCTCTTGTAACAAAGCTGCGTGCTCTTATGCCGGATATCACAATAACGAGTGATATTATCGTTGGTTTTCCGGGTGAGACCGAACAGGATTTTGAGGACACTCTTGATATCATCAGACGGGCAAGGTTTGATATGATATTTTCGTTTATCTATTCAAGGCGAAAGGGCACTCCTGCCGCTGAGATGGAGGATCAGATACCGCGTGAGGTACAAAACGAGCGTTTTCAGCGCTTGCTCGACGTGCAAAACGAGATAGCGCTTGAAAAAAACGAGGCGCTTGTAGGCAAGGTGCTTCGTGTTTTGTCAGAGGGCGAGAGTAAAAATGACAGCGGAGTTTTCGTTGCGAGAACCGAAGGAAATAAGATAGTGCATTTCGTTGACCCCGACTCCGACAGCAAGGGAAAATTTGTATATGTGAAGATAACAAGAGCCGAGCCGTTTGCTTTGCACGGCGAGCTTGTAAAATAAATTAAAATATAAATAAATTAAAATATAAATTTCATAAAAGAGGAAAAAGAAAATGAATGAAAAAATTATTGACGCTGCAAAGGCACTCGGAGAAATGATCAAAAATGACGATATTGTTGTCAGATATGAAAAAGCAGGCGAAGCTTACAAGAACAGCTCCGAGCTTAACACCCTTATCACAGAGTATAACGTACAGAGAACAGCACTCGGCGAGGAATACAAGAAGGATGAAAAGGATCAGGCTCTCATTGATTCTATCAATGCTCGTATCGCAAAGGTCTACAGCGATATAACCACACACCCCGTCTACACCGAATATGTAGAGGCACAGGAGGATATGAACGCACTCGTAAACGCCGTAAACCGTGAGATAACAAGGGCAATTTACGGTGAGCTTCCGGATGAGGGCTGCACACATGACTGCTCAAGCTGCGGCAGCTCATGCTCACACTCTCATACACACACGCACGACGATGACTGCGGTTGTGACTGCGAATAATTAAATCAAACACGCTTTCTGCCATGCATCTTTTCGGTGCATGGCTCGATTGCTCATAAACGGTAATTCATTTGAATTTGAAAGGACGGTATAAATGGCACTTTCTCCAATGATGCAGCAATATTTTGAAATAAAAGAAAAATACAAGGACTATATTCTCATGTACCGCCTTGGAGATTTCTATGAGATGTTTTTTGATGATGCGCTTACTGCATCAAAGGAGCTTGAGCTGACTCTTACGGGGCGTGATTGCGGCGAGGAGGAGCGAGCGCCTATGTGCGGCGTGCCTTTTCACAAGTCGGATGTCTACATCGGCCGTCTTGTGGAAAAGGGCTTTAAGGTCGCATTGTGTGAGCAGATGGAGGATCCTGCAACCGCAAAAGGTCTTGTCAAAAGAGAGGTCGTAAGAGTAATCACTCCGGGAACCATTATTGAAAACACGTTGCTCAGCGACAATAAAAACAACTATCTCGGTGCTGTTTTTGCAGAGAACATAAAAAAGATCGGTGTTGCGTTTGTCGATATCACCACGGGCAGAGTGTGTGCGACCGAGTATGACGGCGAGGATTCGGTAACAAAGCTGATAAACGAGCTTGGCACCTATGCTCCGTCCGAGCTGTTAGTCAGCTGTGAGCGTGAGCAGCTGCCTGAGATCGAGCGATACATAAACGAAAAAGCCAATGCGATGCTCTCCTTTGGCGAGGCAAAGCGGTTTGACGCGGCACTGGCAAAGGGATATTCGGTAGAATGCTTTGGTACGGACAAGGCAGAGAAGCTGTGTGATTACAGCTGTGCTCTCTGTGCTGTCGGGGCGCTCTTTTCATACATTATCGAGACGCAGAAGACCGAGCTTTCATACATAAAGGAGCTGGATTTCTACACGGACGGAAAGTATGTTGAGCTTGACTTTAACACCAGACGCAATCTTGAGCTTGCGGAATCGATGCGCACAAAGGATAAGAAAGGCTCGCTTCTCGCCGTTATAGACAGGACCTGTACCGCAATGGGTGCAAGACTGCTCAGATATTATCTTTTGCATCCGTTGCTCGATGTATCCGAGATAAGGATGCGACAGGCGGCGGTTACGGATTTTTACGAGGATTTCATGGTAAGGGAAGAGGCACGTGCGTTGCTTTGCTCGGTGCTTGACCTTGAACGCTTGATGGCGAAGGTAGCATACGGTTCGGCAAACGCAAGGGACCTTCTCGGTATTTATTCGAGTATAAAGATCATTCCCGAGCTCAAAGCATTGTTATCTTCTCTTAAAAGCAATGAGATAGTCTCTCTTGTAAACGAGCTTGACGACCTTTCGGACATTGCATCGCTGATATTTGATTCTATCAGCGAAAAAGCTCCGAATACCCTTCGAGAAGGCGGTATTATTAAGGACGGCTTTAATGCTGATATAGACTATCTGCGCTCTGTAAGAGACAACGGAAGGGAATGGATAGCAGAGATAGAACAAAAGGAAAAGGAAGCTACGGGAATAAAGACCCTGCGTGTTGCTTATAACAAGGTTTTTGGTTATTTTATCGAGGTGACAAAGTCGCTTGTTGACATGGTACCCGAGAGATATATCCGAAAGCAGACACTCACAAACTGCGAGAGATATATCACAGAAGAGCTGAAGGACATGGAGTCTACCATCCTCGGTGCAAATGATAAGCTGAACGGTCTTGAATACAGCATTTTTCAAGAGATACGGGAAAAAATATTCGAGAATACGGAGAGAATATTTGCAAGTGCAAATGCGCTGTCGAAGATCGACGTGTATATTTCTCTTGCCGACGTTGCAAAGAGAAACAATTATGTAATGCCTGACATTGACAACTCGGATATACTCGATATCAAGGGCGGACGCCACCCTGTAGTAGAGAAGTTTGTCTCTGACAGCTATTTTGTGCCCAACGATACGTACCTTGACACAAAGCATGACCGCCTTATGCTGATAACAGGACCGAATATGGCAGGTAAATCCACCTACATGAGACAGGCTGCCATTATTACGCTGATGGCGCAGATAGGCTCTTATGTTCCTGCATCCGAGGCGCATATCGGTATTTGTGATAAAATTTTTACAAGAGTGGGCGCATCGGATGATCTTGCGAGCGGTCAATCCACCTTTATGCTTGAAATGAATGAGGTTGCATATATTCTCAAAAATGCAACAAGACGTTCGCTCATAATATACGACGAGATCGGAAGAGGAACGTCTACATACGACGGCATGAGCATTGCAAGAGCAGTTGCGGAATACACTCATTCCGACAAGATAGGCGCCAAAACTCTTTTTGCTACTCATTATCACGAGCTAACCGTTCTTGAGGACGAGTTTGACGGAATAGTAAACTACAATATAGCGGCAAAGAAGCGTGACGACAGTATCACATTCCTGCGAAAGATAGTAAAAGGCTCAACGGACGACAGCTATGGAATAGAGGTCGCAAAGCTTGCGGGTATACCCTCTGCCGTTATAAAAAGGGCAAAGCAGATACTCGCATCTATTGAGTCGGGTTCCGCAGACCAAAAGGCCTCAATGAAAAAACAAAAGGACATCGGCGAGGACACCTTTAATATGCTTGACCAAATGCAAAACAGCATAAACGAAGAGATAGCGGACAGGCTTCGTTCGCTTGATATAAACACTATTACGCCTATCGAGGCGATAGGTATACTTTACGAACTGAAAAAGACTCTCGGTCAGTAAATTTCCGATAAACGGAGGAGCTATATGGGAAAAATAAATCAGCTCAGCTTTGCTGTAGCAAATCTCATTGCAGCAGGCGAGGTCGTAGACAGACCTGCGTCTGTTGTAAAGGAGCTGCTCGAAAATTCAATAGATGCCGGTGCTGACAATATCACTGTGGAAATTAACCGAGGCGGAGTATCTCTCATTCGTGTATGTGACAACGGCTGCGGAATGTCAAAGGAGGATCTTCCGCTGTCTGTCAAGCGTCACGCGACGAGTAAAATTTCGGGTGCGGAGGACCTTGACAGTATAATGACACTCGGATTCAGAGGAGAGGCTTTGGCAGCAATATCTGCTGTGTCTGATGTAAAGATACTCTCGAAAACACATGACTCGGAATACGGGCATTTGCTTACCTCCTGTGCGGGAGGCGAGATAGAAGTGTGCGAGGTCGGGTGTGCAGACGGGACTACGGTAATAGTAGAAAACATTTTCGCAAATGTACCCGCACGCAGAAAATTTTTGAAAAAGGATGTTACCGAAGCTATCGCTGTTTCTGCCGTGGTCGAAAAAATCGCACTTTCACAGCCGAATATTTCTTTTACATACATAATCGACGGACAAAGAAAGTTTATGACGGCGGGGGACGGCAAGATAAAAAATACAGTCTATGCCGTGCTCGGGCGTGATTTTGCCGCAAGGCTTGTTGAAGTGAATTGCGAATATGACGGGATAAAGATATATGGCTTTGTCGGCAGAAGCGATAACTGCCGTGCAAACCGTAATATGCAGAATTTCTTTATAAACGGAAGATACGTAAAGAGCAAGACTGCAACTGCGGCAATAGAACAGGCGTATCTGTCGTATATACCCGAGGGCAAATTTCCCGTATGCGTTCTTTTTATTGACGTTTCTCCCGCTGCCGTGGATGTAAACGTACATCCCGCAAAGTTAGAGGTCAAATTTTCAAACGAGAAACCGGTATTTGAGTCTGTATATTACTCGGTGAGAAGCGCAATAGAGGGTTATACCTCAAAGAGCGAATTTGAACTTCCTCAGCAGAAAAAAACAGCGGAGGGTAAAAAGTACGAGACCTTCTCTTACAAAGGGCAAAGTGACTTTTCATACATACAAGCGGGCAACGCAACTCTCAGATCTGCGACCAACGCCTTTGCTCCTCTAAACGAAAGAAAAGGTGAGGGGGAGAGGACCACTCTGCTTGATTATCAGGGCTCGTTCAGACTTAAGAACACAGACGGCAATGCGATAGGCTTTCATACTTCGAGCAAGGTGTCGGACGGCGAGAATGTAAAGAGCACGGCGCAGAGCCTTGGTAATGAAAGCAACAATGCGGCAATCAACAGCGCTGAACAGGCAAAAGAAAATGCGAGGGATATAACACCACGGACGGACACGTTATATACGGCGGCGGATACCGCACAAAGCACAGCTTTTGAGCTTTACGGCAGGGAAGATACACGCTCGGACCCTTCGGCGGATGTTTATTGTGAAGATGCGGCGGAGCATGAGCCGCATCACATCGAGCCCTACCGCATAATCGGAGTCTGCTTTAACACATACATACTTGCAGAGCAATCCGAAAAGCTGCTGCTTATTGACAAGCACGCAGCGCATGAGCGGATAATTTTTGAACAACTAAAGCAAAATCTGAAAAAGCTCACACACGCATCACAAATGCTTCTTTTGCCCATAGAGCTTAAGCTCTCGCATGAGGAGTATTCTGCGGCGGAAGAGTACAACGGCGAGATAAATGACACAGGATTTAGCTTTACACTCGATGAAAAAAGCTTGACGGCGCAGGTGCAGTCTATCCCCGATATGCTCACGGTATCAGAGGCGCAGGATCTGTTTTTGACTGTCCTTGACAATCTTGCATTTGACAGAGCAGGTGCGGTCATGACACGGGATGCGCTGTACGAAAAGGCATTGTATCAATCATCGTGCAAAGCTGCAGTAAAGGGCGGCAGACCTGACAGTGATGAAAATATAAGATGGATATGTGACACGCTTATGTCGATACCGGATATCAAGGTTTGCCCTCACGGCAGACCCGTTATAACAGAGCTTGATAAAAGATATATTGACAGACAGTTTGAACGAATAAAATAAGCGAATAAAATAAAACGATATATAAGGTTGAGAAAACGAAATGTTTGAATTAAAAAAGAAAGAGAAAAGAGCGCGCAGGGGCGTGCTTCATACGGTTCACGGAGATATTCAGACTCCTGTGTTTATGAATGTCGGGACAAGCGCCGCAATAAAGGGCGGTATTTCTTCACAAGATCTGAGAGAGATAAACTGTCAAGTGGAGCTGTCAAACACATATCATTTGCATATCAGACCGGGTGACGAACTGATATACCGCATGGGGGGGCTTCACAAGTTTATGAATTGGAGCGGACCTATTCTGACAGACAGCGGCGGATTTCAGGTCTTCTCTCTTGCAAAGCTGAGAAAGATAACAGAGGAAGGTGTACGTTTTCAGTCTCATATGGATGGCGCAAGGATATTTATGGGTCCTGAAGAATCAATGCAGATACAGTCGCACCTCGGCTCAACTATTGCTATGGCGTTTGACGAATGTGTTGAAAATCCTGCAACCTATAAATATGTAAAAGCGTCGAGTGAGCGAACGATAAGATGGCTTGAGCGCTGTAAAAAAGAGATGGAAAGACTCAATTCACTCGAAACTACGATAAACCGCAATCAGCTTCTCTTCGGTATAAACCAAGGCGGAACATATGAGGATCTTCGTGTTGAAAATATGCAGGCGATAGCGGAATTTGATCTGCCGGGATATGCGATAGGCGGTCTTGCAGTCGGCGAAGAGACGGAGACGATGTATAACATCATTGATGCGGTCGAGCCGCATATGCCGACAGAAAAGCCGAGATATTTGATGGGAGTCGGAACACCCGTCAATATACTTGAGGCTGTATGGAGAGGCGTTGATTTCTTTGACTGTGTAATGCCGTCGAGAAATGCCCGTCACGGTAATCTTTTTACGTGGCACGGCAAGATGAACATAAATAACGAAAGATATTTCGATGACGCAAAGCCTATTGATGAAAACTGCAACTGCCCTGCGTGCCGCCTGTATTCAAGAGCATATATCAGACACCTTTTTAAGGCAAGAGAAGCGCTCGGAATGAGGCTGTGTGTGCTTCATAATCTCTATTTCTATAACGAGCTTATGTCTAAGATAAGAGAGGCACTTGACGAGGGAAGATACGAGGAGTTTTACAACAAGTACAGGCTGATACTGAACGAGCGCAGCGAGGATTGACAAAAGCACCACCGACTCATTTTTATATGAGGTCGGTGGTGTGTTTTTATTTGTTACGGAAAATCTTTGCAAGTGCTACGCTGAGCGCATCTATATCATTGTCTGTGTTGAATATTCCGATACTGAAGCGTACCGTACCGTCTTCGTACGTTCCGAGCTTTTTGTGTGCGAGCGGAGCGCAGTGCATACCTGCCCTTATAAGGATGCCTTGTCTGTCAAGCGCTTCTGCAAGTTCCTCTACGCTTAATGCTTTGCTTGTAACAGAGAAAACACCGCCATCTCCCATATCTCCGTGGATCTCAAGCTGTGGGTATGACATGAGAACATATCTGAGCATATTCGAGATATTATTTTCATATTTTATGATGTTATCCATTCCCGCATTTGAAAGATATCGGAGCGCACACGTCAGTCCTGCGGCAGCGGGGGTAGAGACTGTACCGGCTTCAAACATCTCGGGCAGGGATTTAGGCATGGTGGGTACTTTTGAATCATATCCGCTTCCGCCCTCAATAAGAGTGCGCAGAGGCTTTACTCCTTTTCCCACTATCATAAATCCGCCGCCCTGCGGTCCGTACAGCGCCTTGTGAAAGGGTCCGCACAGGATCGAAATGTTTGCACTTTCCATATCTATTGCCGCATGACCTGCGAGCTGTGATGCATCAAGTATAAACAAGATATTTCTGTCTTTGGCAAATTTGCCTATCCGTTCGATCGGGAGGCGAAGATTACATATATTCGATGCACCCGTACAGATTATAGCCGATGTGTTGTACGTTGTCTTTTTTTCTATATCTGCCATGATTTTATTTTCGTCCCCGTTGTAGGTACCGAAAATTCTGAATGATATATTTCCTTTCAGTGACTCGCTGATTACGGGTCTGTATACAGCATTATGCTCGATATCGCTGATAAGAACGGTTGAGCCTCTTTTTAAAAAGCATTTGACAGCGATGTTGAGTGCATAGGTGGCGTTGTATGTGAATACCACATTTTCTTCTGCCGGAGCGCAAAAGAAATCTTTCAGCGCCGTTCTTGCTTCGTACAGCGTTTCGCTTGCACGAATTGCCATTTTGTTTGACCCTCTGCCGGGATTGCCACAGTATTCACGCATGCATCTGTACATTTCGTAATATACGCTCTCCGGCTTTGGAAAAGATGTTGCCGCATTGTCTAAATAAACGGTGTTCTTCATGGTTTTTATGCGGTCGTTATATCGTAGCTGATACCGTATGAGCTGAGTATTTGCATAGCGACGTTGCGGTACATACAGTCGATTTCAACTCCGTACAAACAGCCGCGACCTCTTTGTTCGCTTTTCGTTTTTACTACCTTGCTCGGAACAGCCGCCTGATTGAGAGCTTTTTGCGCTTTCATTGCATGGGTGACCGAGCCTATTGAAAATACACATTTTATCATTGCTGTTGTAACTCCGTTGTCCGACAGAAATGAAAAATCGCACACTAATGCCTGTGCATTAACAGGATATGCAAAAAAAGACGAATGGTTAAGCGGTATGCGAGGCGGTTATTACAAATATAATTGTGTAAAAATTATTGAAAAAAGGAAAAATATATTGTATAATATACTTTATAAAATTAAATATAAAATTGAAGGAAATAAAATGACCGATATTTACTCGTATATTTCTGAGGATATGCTATCAAACACATATCTTATTGTGGACAGTGACAGCAAAGAGGCGGCTGTAGTCGACCCGTCGCACAAGCCGTCTGTTTTCGGCGTCGAGTTCTCAGGTCTTAAAATAAAATACATCTTGCTCACCCACGGGCATTTTGACCACATATACAAGGCAGAGCAGTACCGCCGTGACTACGGTGCCGAAGTATGCATACACAAGGCAGATGCAGAGCTTCTTGCCGATGCAGCCAAGAATTGCTCTTCGCTCTTTATGCCGCAACCGATACTCGTGTCAAAAGCTGAGATCGAGCTTGACGACGGAGCGTCCGTTTACCTTGGCGGTACAGAGATAAGGGTCATGCACACTCCGGGACATACTCTCGGAAGCGTTTGTTTTTTGTGCGGGGATGAAATGTTTTGCGGCGACACTCTTTTTAGGGGGTCGAGAGGCAGAACGGATTTCTATGGCGGAAGTGAGCTTGAAATGGCTCATAGCCTTCAAAAACTGAAAGAAATAAAGAAAAACTATACGATCTATGCCGGTCACGGAGCGGCAAGCACGCTTGACCGTGAAAAAAAGTACAATAACTACATGTTATACACGAGAATTGATTGAGGAGAGAGAAATGGACAGCGAGAACACTTTGATAAACAAAATAGATTGTGAGAGATTGGCACAGTTGCTTTTCCCCAACGTGACAAAAGCTCCCGAGGATATAGAAGCGCAGTACCCGAGAAGAGAACTGCCCGAGGGAGCAAAGGTAACGAGATTTGCTCCCAGCCCAACAGGCTTTGTTCATTTCGGAGGGATGTTCCCCGTGACTGTCGGGGAGCGCCTCGCTCACCGAAGCGGCGGTGTGTTTTATCTCAGAATTGAGGACACAGACGCAAAACGAGAGGTACCGGGTGCGGCAAAGGCTCTTATTACGACTCTTGCTCATTACGGCATAAATTTTGACGAGGGCGCAATACTCAATGATGAAGGTGAGATTGCAGACTGCGGCTCATACGGACCGTACAAGCAGTCGGAGAGAGCGTCGATATATCATGTATATGCAAAAGATCTTGTCAGAAAAGGACTGGCATATCCCGTTTTCAGCACCGAGCAGGAGCTTGAGGCACTTGCAAACACAGATAAAAAAACAGAGATAAAAAACAAGGATTGGCATTCTATCGATGCAGAAAAAGCCCTTGCACAAGCCCGCAAGATGCGTGAATTCACCATCGAAGACGTAGAAGGATCGCTTGAGCGCGGAGAGCCGTTCGTGCTGAGGATTCTTGCGGACGGAAATGCTGAGCGCAAGGGAGCTTTTACTGATCTTATAAAGGGCAAGCTTGAGCTTCCCGAGAACGATGAGGACTTTGTCCTGCTCAAGAGTGACGGAATACCGACATACCACTTTGCTCATGCTGTTGACGATCATCTTATGGGTACTACCCACGTCATCAGAGGAGAGGAGTGGCTTCCGAGCTTACCGAAGCATATAATGCTGTTCAGATATCTCGGCTTTAAAACGCCAAAGTATCTTCACATAGCACAGCTCATGCATCTTGATGAAAACGGCTCGAAAAAGAAGCTTTCAAAGCGCGATATGGGCGCTAATATGGAGGACTACAACAGAATAGGCTATGCTCCCGAGGCAGTTATGGAATATGTAATGACCCTGCTCAACTCAAACTATGAGGAGTGGCATACGGCAAATCCTGACAAGAATTTTACCGATTTTGATTTTTCTATAAAGAAGATGAGCACATCTGGCTGTCTATTCGATTTTGAAAAGCTAAACGACGTATCAAAAAACGTTGTCAGCCGCATGAGCTCTGAAGAAGTGTACACACTCGCTGCAGCATGGGCAGAGAAGTTCTCCCCTGAGTTTTATGCTGAGTTTACAAAAGCTCCCGAATTCTCGAAAGCCGCACTTTCTATAGGAAGAACAGGAAAGAAGCCTCGCAAGGATTTTGCTGTTTGGAGCGAGCTTGAGGGATATCTCGGATTTTTCTATGACAAGTATTTTGAGATAAAAGAGGCCTATCCCGAGAAGTTTGATAAAGAGATCGTAAAGAAGGTGCTTATGCTCTTTATCGAGACTTATGACGAGGCGGATGAGCAATCCGTTTGGTTTGACAAGATAAAGGCTGTGGCAGACTCTATCGGCTTTGCCTCGGATATGAAGGCATACAAGCAAAACCCCGATGCATTCCCCGGAAATGTAGGGGATGTCAGTATGTTTATACGTATTGCAGTAACAGGAAAGACCGTGTCACCCGATATGTATGAGGTAATGCGGGTGCTGGGTACGGATAAGGTAAAAGAAAGAATAAACAGAGAAATAGACAGATTAAAATAAAAATCAGATCAGAGGATCATTAAGGACGGTATATTATGTCGGAAGAATCAAAGAATTTTCTTGAAGAAATCATAGATGAGGATTTGGCTGCGGGCACATACACTCATGTTCACACCCGTTTTCCGCCCGAGCCGAACGGATATCTCCATATAGGAAGTGCAAAGGCTATATATATAAACAGCAGTATTGCAAAAAAATACGGCGGAAAGTTTAATCTTCGCTATGATGATACAAACCCTGCCAAAGAGGACAACGAGTATGTCGAGTCGATCTACAAGGATCTGACTTGGCTCGGGGCTATACCCGACGGCGGTGTTTTCTATGGCTCGGACTATTTTGACAAGTGCTATGAGTATGCACTTAAGCTTATCAAAGACGGCAAGGCATATGTGTGCGATCTTACGGCTGAACAGATGCGTGAATACAGAGGAACGCTCAGCACTCCCGGAAAGAACAGCCCCTACCGTGACAGAAGCGTAGAAGAAAACCTTGAGCTGTTTGAAAGAATGAAAAACGGAGAATTTCCCGACGGCTCAAAGACACTTCGTGCAAAGATAGATATGGCATCTCCCAATATGAACATGAGAGACCCTGCGATTTACAGAATTGTTCATACCTCTCATCACAGACAGGGAGACAAGTGGTGCATTTATCCTCTTTATGATTATGCTCATCCTATTCAGGATGCTCTTGAGGGAATTACTCACTCTATGTGCTCGCTTGAATTTGAAAACCACAGACCCCTTTACGAGTGGGTGGTAGACAATATAGGCTTTGATCCAAAGCCGAAGCAAAGAGAGTTTGCAAGGCTCAATGTGACCAATACCGTAATGAGCAAGAGATATTTACGCAAGCTTGTGGAGACAAAGCTTGTCGATGGCTGGGATGATCCCCGTATGCCTACGATATGCGGACTTCGCAGAAGGGGCTATACACCCGATGCGATATTCGATTTTATCCGCCGTGCAGGAATAGCAAAGGCTAACAGCCTTGTGGATTCCGACCTTCTCGAGCATTGCATCAGAGAGGAGCTGAATTTAAAGGCGAAGAGAAAGATCGCCATTGAGCATCCGATAAAAATAACGGTTACAAACTATCCTGAGGATAAGGTAGAATACTTTGACCTTCCCAACAACCCAAATGACCCCGAGGCAGGCACAAGAAAGCTGCCGTTTACAAGAAATATATTCATTGATGCGTCCGATTTTGCCGAGGTTCCTCCTCCGAAGTATTTCAGACTCAAGCCCGACGGAGAGGTCAGACTCATGGGTGCATATATTATCCGTTGCAATGAGATAGCAAAGGATGCTGACGGCAATATTACGGATATTCTCTGCACCTGCGATCTTGAAACAGGCAATGGAATACCGGCAGATGGCAGAAAAGTAAAGGGAACTATCCATTGGCTCTCACAAAATTTTGCAAAGGATGTTGATATCATCCATTATGAAAAGCTCTTTACAATAGAGAATGTTTCCGACATTCCCGAGGACAAGACATATGATGATTATCTTAACACCGATTCTGCAAAGAAATATACAGGTTGCAAGGTAGAGCCGTCTGTGCTTGAAGAGCCTGACGGTACACGTTTTCAGTTCGTTCGTCTCGGATATTACATCAAAGACAGCAAATACGAAAACACCTACAACCGCATAGTAGGACTGAAGGACAGCTTCCCTAAAAAATAATACAATTCGAAGAAGGAGAATAACATGGGCTATAAATTTGATACAAACGCTCTGCACGCAGGATATACTCCCGCAAACGGTGAGCCGAGAGTTCTTCCGATAGTACAGAGCACAACATTTAAATATACATCAAGCGACGAAATGGGAAAGCTTTTTGATCTTGAGGCGAGCGGATATTTTTATACCAGACTGCAAAACCCTACTACAGACTCGGTAGCCGCAAAGATCTGTGCGCTTGAGGGCGGTGCTGCTGCAATGCTGACTTCTTCGGGTCAGGCGGCTACATTCTTTGCTCTTTTCAACATTTGCAGTGCAGGGGACCACATAGTTGCATCCTCCGCAATATACGGAGGAAGCTACAACCTTCTTTCGGTTACGATGAAGAGAATGGGTATTGATGTAACATTCGTTCATCCTGACATAAGCGCAGAAGAACTTGATGGGGCTTTCAGAGAAAATACAAAGGCGGTGTTTGCTGAGTCTCTTGCAAATCCTGCACTTATCGTCCTCGATTTTGAAAAGTTCGCAAAAGCTGCTCATTCACACGGTGTTCCGCTTATTGTTGATAATACCTTCCCGACACCTGCAAACTGCAATCCATTTAAATACGGTGTCGATATCGTCACACATTCAACGACAAAGTACATGGACGGTCACGCATCGCAGGTAGGCGGAGCTATCGTCGACAGCGGCAACTTTGACTGGAACAAATATTCGGACAAGTATCCCGGGTTTACGACGCCCGATGACTCCTATCACGGAGTTACTTATACAGAGAGATTTGGCAAGGGCGCATATATTACAAAGGCTGTCGTACAGCTTATGCGTGACCTCGGCTCAACCCCTGCTCCCATGAATGCGTTTTTGCTAAATACGGGGCTTGAAACACTTTCGCTCCGCATGAAGAAGCATTGCGCAAATGCGCTCGCTGTAGCAAAATATCTTGAGGCTCACGAAAAAATATCGTGGGTAAACTACCCTGCGCTTGAGTCAAGCAAATACAAGACGCTTGCAGATAAGTATATGCCAAACGGAACGAGCGGAGTGCTCACATTCGGCATCAAGGGCGGCAGAGCGACAGCTACAAAGTTTATGGACGGCATGAAAATGGTCAACATAGCAACACACGTTGCAGACTCACACTCATGCCTTCTTCATCCTGCAAGTACAACGCACAGACAGCTTACAGAGCAGCAGCTTGAGGAGTGCGAAATATCCGCCGATCTTATCAGATTTTCCTGCGGTATCGAGGATGTAGAAGATATAATTTCCGATATTGAGCAATCTCTGAACAATATTTAAGTGACGGTGCGACGGATATGAACGGTATTCTCGATCTGATAAAAACAAGACAGTCCTGCCGAAGCTACAGCGGCAGGGATGTCGAGCGTGAAAAACTTCAAAAAATTCTTGAGGCGGGCAGGCTTTCTCCTTCGGCGAGAAACTCTCAGCCGTGGTACCTGACGCTTGCTGTATCGGCTGAGAAGGTTGCTGCTGTAGGCGAGTGTACAAGGGCAGGGGGAAAGAACGCTTTTACAGATAAATGCTCGGCATTTATCGTTGTCAGCGAACAAGAGTGCGAGGCTGCTTTCGGCGGAAAGCCTCACAGATATTATGCCGAAATGGATATTGGTATGTGCGTAATGAATATCTGCCTTCAGGCACAGTCCTTGGGAGTGTCAAGCTGTATTATCGGTGCATTTGATGAAGAAATGCTAAAGAAGGTTGCGGGCATTGACGATGACAAGAATATCAAGCTCGTGATAGCACTCGGGTACGCTTCAGACGGCTATCCCGTGAGAGAAAAAACACGCAAAAGCTTTGAGGAAGCGGTAAAAATAATATAAAAAAACGGGTAGTATATGTCAGCTTTAGATTATAAGTGCTGTACGCTTTGCCCAAGAGAATGTAAAGCCGACAGAACACAAGCTGTCGGCTTTTGCGGTATGGGAGACAAAGTGTATGCCGCAAAGGCAATGGTACACACGGGCGAGGAGCCATGTATCAGCGGTACTGCGGGCAGCGGTGCGATATTTTTTTCGGGCTGTGTTCTCAGGTGCCGGTTTTGTCAAAACCACGTCATCAGTCATGACAGAGTCGGGAAAGAGATAAGTGAGGAGAGACTGTGCGATATCATTCTTGAGCTTCAGTCGCAAAACGTGCACAACATCAATATGGTCAGTGCCACGCAGTTTTATCCTTCTGTCCTCTCGTCCCTCGACAGATTAAAAGACAAGCTCAAAATTCCCATCGTGTGGAATACCGGAGGATATGAAAAGACGGATGCCGTCGTGCATCTGTCCGAGCACTGCGATGTGTTTTTGCAGGATATAAAATTTTATTCGAATGAGTCATCGTTAAAATATGCCTCATGCAAGGACTATTTTGAACACGCTATGAAAGCTACCGAGAAAATGGTTGAAATAAAAGGGAAGTGCGAGACCGACTCCGACGGAATAATAAAAAAAGGTGTCATCGTAAGGCACCTTGTACTGCCCTCAAACCGCACGGATTCTATCAATCTGCTGAAGGAACTGAAAAAACGGGTAGGCAGCGAAAATATAATACTGTCTCTTATGAGTCAGTATACACCGCCGAGCTTTGATACAGGGTGCAAGGAGCTTGGCAGAAGAATTACAAGCTTTGAGTATCAAAGTGTGTGCGAGTGCGCGCTTGAACTTGGATTTGAAGGCTATTTTCAGCAAAGAGAGAGTGCACAGAGTATGTACACGCCGATTTTTGATCTGTCGGGAATATGAGACGGAAGGGAGAGAGAATTTTGATAAGGATATTGCATTTTTGCTCTGACAGCAATATCGGCGGTGCGGGCGTATGCCTGCTTCGTTTACTGTCGGCATCTGACAAGGATAAATTTGAGAACTATGCAGTAATACCGCAGAATTCTTTACTCAAGGACAGGTTTTTAGCTTCGGGTGTCAATGTTATTCTATACTATTCGTCCCCTGATAGGTCGTTTTCCGTATCTCAAATAAAAGAATTTATAAAGCTTATACAGAAATTAAACCCGCATATAGTGCATACGCACGGTTCCTTTTCAGCGAGAATTGCGGCAAAACTCGCAAACGTAAGATCACGTATCTACACAAGACACACATATTGCGAAAAAAAATATTCATACCCTTTCAGGTTTCTTAACCGAGCCGTGACAACGAAGGCTGTTGCCGTAAATGCGGCTCTCGTCCCACAGCTAAAGGACAGCGGTATAAAAGAGGACAATATTCTCGTGATAGAAAACGCTTGCGAGCGTATTTCGGTTGACGGCCCATGCAAAAATAACGAAAATGAAGATTCTTGGAGCTTGCTTTTTCTTGGACGTATAGTGAAAGGCAAGGGGCTTGACACAGCAATAAAAGCAATAAAAAAGCTCAACTGCAGTAAATATTCCGTTACTTTGACCGTTGCGGGTGAAGGTGATTATAAGGATGAGATGGTTTCTTTAGCAAAGAGGATAGGCGTTAGTGACTATGTTCGTTTCTTGCCGTTTCAAAATGACATAACGCAATGCATATATGACTGTGACATTGCGATAAATTGTTCATACAGAGATGAAGCCACGAGTAATTTTGTAATCGAAGCAATGAGCGCATCAAAGCCTGTGCTTCTTTCAAATGTCGGAGGAAATCTGCATATTATAGACGATGGAGTGGAGGGTATGTTTTTTCTACCGGGAAACGTTGACAGCTTTTG
Source organism: Eubacteriales bacterium (assembly GCA_045120955.1). Classification (GTDB taxonomy): domain Bacteria; phylum Bacillota; class Clostridia; order Oscillospirales; family CAG-272; genus JAZMZS01. The sequence continues at coordinate 28,582 of JBGVFH010000048.1, forward strand.
TGTTGCTTTGAAAAGAATGATATCGGACAGGAAGGTTTATCTGCATTTGTCTGAAAACGCCGAAAAAAAATATTTGGCACGCTTTACACTTGAGCGCATGATAACTTCTTATCAAAAGCTGTGGACAGAGGAATACGACAGGTATTACAAATAAAACCGTAAAGAGATGTATTAACACATTTTTTTCTGATGCATATAATATAAACAAAGCCGAATTGTTTAGGCACAGCGGAGGGAAAAATGGGATGCACGATTTCGGATTTCAGAGATAAAGAGGTCATAAATGTATGCGACGGGCGCAGACTCGGGTTTGTGATAGATGTAGAGTTTGATATTACAAGCGGCAAAATACTGTCTATCGTGCTTCCGGGTACAAGAGGCAGCTTGTTCTGCTTTGGAAAAACTGAGGATTTTTGCATTGAATGGTGCAAAATTCAGCGCATAGGCGATGATATAATCCTGGTAGACATCGGAAACGATGTATCATCCTGCCGATGCGATTGTAATGACAAACCGAAAAGAAAGTTTTTTTAAAAAAAGCGGGCAGTGCCCGCACCCATCCTCCCGCCGTATCTTTGGATTTTCTTTAACTCAACCAAACGGCGGGGCGCAATTATGCAATTTCCTATGCAAAAAAGCTCCGAAAAACGGCTCGTATGAGCGTTTTTCGGAGCTTTGCTTTTGCCGCATAGGAAATTTTCACGGATCCTAACTCGCCTTTTTTTGCACAGCTTCTGTAACAGAAAAACAACGATAGGCAAGAGGATGGGCGGCACTGTGTCCCCTCTTTTTATATTTTTTTCAGCTCGTCGACAAGCTTTGATATTATCAGGTCCTCCGGAATTTTCTCGATTATCTTTCCGTGCTTAAAGAATACAGCCTCTCCTATTCCGCCCGCAATTCCTATATCTGCCTCTCTTGCTTCACCCGGACCGTTTACAACACAGCCCATGAGTGCAACTTTTGCTTTGATATGGCGAAGAGAATTGTCGTCTACCGCTTTCTCAAAGCTTTGGAGCAACGAGATAAGGTCGATTTTTGTTCTGCCACAGGTAGGGCAAGCCACTATTTCGAGACCCTTTCGGCTGTCAAGCTCAAGCGAGCTTAAAATGTTCTTTGCGGCGTAAATTTCTTTTACGGGGTCTGCGGTAAGCGAAACACGTATCGTGTCACCTATCCCTTCCGAGAGCAAAGCGCCGATGCCGACCGCACTTTTGATAGCTCCCGTCTCTGCTCCTCCTGCCTCGGTAACACCGAGATGGAGCGGATAGCTGCACATACCTGCAAGCTTTCTGTAGGACAGTATGGTAGAGAGCGGACTTGATGCTTTTACCGATATAACAATATCGGTAAAGTCGAACTTTTCGAGAAGGGATGCGTGATACATTGCGCTTTCACACAGAGCATCGGGGGTAGGAGAGCCGTACTTTTCAAGTATGTGCTTTTCAACAGAGCCGCTGTTGACACCGATTCTGATAGGGATGTTGTGTCTTTTACAGCAATCAGCTACCGCTTTTACTCTGTCGTCCGAGCCGATGTTACCGGGGTTTATTCTTATCTTATCAATACCTTCTTCTGCTGCGGCAAGCGCTATCTTGTAATCAAAGTGTATGTCTCCGACGACAGGGATCTTGATATTCGGGTCGTTTTTCAGAGCTTTGACTGTTTTAACCGCTTCTGTATCCGGTAAGGTTATGCGTACAATGTCACAGCCTGCTTCCTGCAGGCGTAATATCTGCTCTGTTGTAGCGCTAATGTCATGAGTGTCGGTGTTTGTCATTGATTGAATGATGATGGGAGCAAATGCACCGACTTCAACACTTCCTACCGTTACTTTTTTACTCTGTCTTCTAATAATACTATCGTTCATTTTTACACCTGTGTTTTATTTGAAAATGAGTCCCCACACGTCTTTGAGCGAGATCAAAAGCATAAATAAAAGTAAAAAGTACATTCCGAATGCATGGATGTAGTTTTCGATCTTTGATGGGATAGGGCGTCTGAATATCATTTCGAACAAAATAAAGAACAATCTGCCGCCGTCAAGTGCGGGGATTGGCAGTAAGTTCATAACGCCGAGATTGATACATATTACTGCCGCTATATATATGACGGAAGAATAGTCCTTGGTCTGTACTGCGGTGTCCGTCGCATCCACTATAGTTTCGGTAATGCCGACAGGACCTGATACAGCCTCGACTCCGTATCTTCCGCTTATTAAATCAAAAAGTGACTCCCAAACCATACGCACGGTCAGCATCGAGCGTTGTGCCGTATGCAAAATAACCTTGCCAAAGCTTGCACGCTCGCTTTTGATTATAAAGTCCATACTGCCGAATTCTACTCCGTTAGATACTTCTGTCGGAAATACCACGTCCTCGAGTACCACACGTTCTCCTGCACGTTCAACCGTTATATCAAGCGGCTCAGTGCCTTTACGCATTATCTCGTAGCTTACGTCATATGCGTTGTGAGTTCTTTTTTCGTTTATCTTGATTATCGTGTCACCGGGCATGATGCCGTATTGATCCGAGGTTATTTCGTAGCTTGCATTTTCAGCGTAGCCGTAAACGGTATTTGTATAAATTCCACCCGAGGATGCGCTGAAAGCTACAAGCCAAAGCATCAGTAAAAATCCGAAGATAAGGTTTACTGCGGCGCCTGCGGCAACTATAATAAATCTCTGCCATGCCGGCTTTTTTGAAAGGGCATTTGGGTCATCCGACTCCTCGTTTTCTCCCACCATGCTGACATATCCGCCGATAGGGAAGAGGCGCAGAGAATACATAATGCCTGTTTTCTTTGATGTCTTGCTGATGATACTTTTGCCCATTCCGATAGAAAACTCTGTTATCGAGACTTTGAAAAGGCGGGCGAACAGGTAATGTCCGAGCTCGTGTATAAAGATCAGTATACCGAACATTAAAACTGCAAGTATGATATAAAGAAAGGTGCTCACGCTTTACTCACTTTCTGCTTAAAAATTCGTTTGTATATATTCTTGCTTCTTTGTCAATTTCAAAAAGTCGGTCAACGTCGTATATCTGCTCTGTGCTCATGTATCTCTCTGTGGTGTTTATGACAGAGTCCATGAGAGTGCCGAAGGATATTCTTTCTTTTAAAAACTCTGCTACTGCTACCTCGTTTGCCGCATTCATAGCGCAGGGAGCAGGGCTGTTTGAGTCAGCCGCTTTGTATGCAAGTCTAAGCAGCGGGAACGTATCATAGTCCGGCTTTGCGAAGGTCAGTTTACCCAAAGAGGCAAAGTCGAGCTCGGGGGTAACTGATACCGTCCTGTGCGGATGTGTTATTGCATATTGAACGCACAGACTCATATCGGGTGCGGAGAGCTCGGCAATGACGGTATTATCAATATATTCAACCATAGAGTGGATTATACTTTCGCGGTGAACGACTACCTCGACATTCTGGGGCTTTACTCCGAAAAGATGAACAGCTTCTATCACCTCAAAGCCTTTGTTCATCAGAGAAGCGCTGTCAACGGTGATCTTTGCACCCATCTTCCATGTCGGGTGAGCAAGTGCGTCAGCTTTTGTAACAGAGAGAAGCTGTTGCTTTGTATATCCGAAAAAGGGACCGCCTGATGCTGTGAGCAACAGCTTTTTGATGTTTCTTTTGTCAGAAGCACCGATGGATTGAAATATTGCGCTGTGCTCGCTGTCCACGGGAATGATCTCGCTTTTATATTCGTCGGACAGTGCCATCACTTTGTGCCCTGCGCACACAAGGCTTTCTTTGTTTGAGAGAGCACATCTTTTTCTGCTTTTTATAATGGCGATGGTCGGCTTTAGTCCTGCAACACCCAAGATGGCGTTAACTATAACATCCGCATCTGAGCTTGATATCATTTCGAGGATTCCGTCCATGCCCGAGTAAATCTTCGTATCCGTATCAGCGACGAGAAGCGACAGCTCTTTTGCCGCTTGTTCATCTGCCATGGCAGCCGCTCTCGGGTGAAACTCTCTTATTTGCTTTTCTATGCTTTTTACATCTTTGTTTGCGCTGATACAGTCAAGTTTAATTTTATGCGCTCTGACAACATCAAGCGCCTGAGTGCCCACAGACCCTGTCGAGCCAAGCACTCCTACTGTGTGTGAAGAATAATCGAATAAGTTGTCCATCGTACACCTCATCTTTATGCCTGTTATTTTGCGGCTATGTAGCAAAGAAGATATAAAACGGGCGCTACGGCAATTATGGAGTCGAAGCGGTCAAGCACGCCGCCATGCCCCGGGAAGATAGTTCCGTAGTCTTTTGTTCCGTATTTTCTCTTGACAGCAGATGCGGTAAGGTCGCCCAGCTGCGATACAAGTGAAGCAAAAAAGCCTATAACAGCGAACATTATCGGGTTTAACTCAACGGAGAAATGCTCAGACAGTACAAAGCCGTAAAGTACAAAACAAAGTGTACACAAAATGACACCGCCGATAGAGCCTTCGACCGTTTTTTTGGGGCTGATAACAGGGGAAAGCTTATGCTTTCCGAAAAGCATTCCTGTAAAATATGCAAAAATATCTGTGATCCATGCACCGATTATGGCAAGAATGAAGAGATACTCCCCGTTTTCAAGATCACGCAAAAGTACAATGCTTCCAAAGCCCGTACTGATATACACCGTCATCAGAGCCGTCTTTGCGACATCGTCAATGCTGATGTTATTGTTTGTAAACACGGTGAGTGCAAACATATAAAAAACGTATACGGTCATAAGTGCTGCCGCAAGAAAAAGATCATTCTCAAAAAATGTATATCTGAGCACTATCGGCACGCATGCACCGACAGCCATTGAGGGGATGAGTATGGCATTGATATTTCTTTGACCGAAGCATTTTACTATCTCATATACAGCTATGCTGGAGAGCAATGCACATAAAACGGGCAGTACGAAGGTTCCGGATAAAAGAATACCGGGGATAAGTATGAACACGACCAATATGACGCCGGTAATTATTCGAGTAATCATATGACATCCTTAACTAATTGTATTTTTACGCTCAAAGTGCTCCGTATCGGCGCTTTCTGCTGTAAAACTCTTTGACGGCAGTATCAACATCGCTGTGCGTCATGTCAGGCCACAGAGTTTTTGTAAAATAAAGCTCGGCATATTCTGCCTGCCACAGCATAAAATTTGAGAGCCGCAGATCTCCGCCTGTTCTTACGATAAGATCGGGATACGGACTTTGATAAGTGTAGAGAGAGGAATCGATATCTTCTTTTGTAATATGAGTTTTTCCTTGCGAGATGAGCTTGTTTACCGCATAGACTATCTCGTCGTGAGAGCCGTAATTGAGCGCAATGTTGAGTATTCTTTCACGCTCACGGGCAAGTGACTCGACATATTCCATTCTTTGCCTCATGCTGTCTGAGAAAACACTTTTATCACCGAGGAAAACTATGCGGAAATTTTTCTGGGAAAGCTCCTCTTCCGCCTCTCCGAGATATTTTAGAAGCAGATCCATAATAGCGTCGATCTCATGCTTTGGACGCTTCCAGTTTTCGGTAGAAAAAGCATAGACTGTGACGTGCTTTATCCCTATATCGCCGCAATATTCGACCAAGTCCTTAAATACCTCAGCACCCTTTCTGTGACCGAATTCTCTCGGAAGCCCCTTGCTCGTTGCCCATCTCCCGTTTCCGTCCATGATAAAAGCAATGTGTTGCAGTTTTTCATCAACATGAGTTATATTTTGTTTTTTTTCTTTTTTAAAAAACATATATACACCTATAAAATCGGCAAAAGCAACAAAAAATGCTGCTTTTGCCGTAATATGATCAAACAGTCATTATTTCCTTTGTTTTATCAGCAGTAATAGAGTCTATTTCCTTTATGATCTTGTCTGTTGCATCCTGAATGTTCTTTTCGGAAGCCTTCTGCTCGTCCTCTGTCATCTCGCCGTTTTTCTTCATGTCCTTAGCCTTGTCGTTGGCATCACGACGGATGTTTCTGATAGCTACCTTTGCATCCTCGCCCATCTTGGAGATCTGTTTTGAAAGTTCACGTCTCTTTTCTTCCGTAGGAGGCTGGAAGGTAAGTCTGATAACTTTGCCGTCACTGATAGGTGTAATGCCGATGTCAGATGCAAGAAGAGCCTTCTCGATCACCTTTACGGTCGAAGCGTCCCAAGGCTGGATCGCAAGTGTGCGTGCGTCGGGCATGCTGACCTGAGCCATCTGCGGAATGGGTGTAGGGGTACCGTAATAGTCAGCGCAAACACGGTTGAGTATATCGGGGTTTGCTCTGCCTGCACGGATGTAGCTGAGTTCCTTTACATATGAGTCAACACTCTTTTTCATTTTAGCTTCAAATTCTTTGGTATCAAGTTTCATTTTGATATTCTCCTTGTGTGTTTTTTTACAGTTTTATTATGATGTATATTATTTAACAAGTGTGCCTATCTGTTCACCCATTACCGCTCTGTAAATGTTTTCGGGGTCTGCAAGACCAAAGCAAAGTATCGGGATGTTGTTTTCCATAGCAAAAGCGGTAGCTGTAGAGTCCATGGCTTTGAGTCCTCTTGCGAGCATATCGGCATATGTTATATTATCAAGCTTTACAGCGCTCGGATCGAGTCTGGGGTCTGCTGTGTAAATTGCATCTATGTTTTTTGCAAACAGAACCATGTCTGCTTCTATCTCTGCCGCTCTGTGAACTGCCGCTGTATCGGTGGAGAAGTAGGGAAGTCCGAGACCGCCTGCAAAGATGACGATCTTATCTTTGAGCATTTCTATAGCATTTCTCTTTGTAAACATTTGAGCAAAGGGAAGCATGTTTACCGAGCTGAGCACTTCTGCGTCCATTCCGTTTCTTATAAATGCATCTTTGAGAGCGAGTGCATTTATTGATGTGGCAAGCATTCCCATGTGGTCAGCCGTTGTCTGATCCATATTGATGCCCTGTCTGCCGCGCCATATGTTTCCTGCTCCTACTATTACAGCGATCTCCACGCCGCTTTCTCTGCATCTTTTGAGCACAGACGAAACCGTATCTATAAATTCATGGTTGAGAATTGAGTCAACACCCTGTGCAAGTGCTTCGCCCGAGAGCTTTAGCAATATTCTTTTGTATTTTGGAGTAGCCATACTTGTTCCTTTCAAAGTATCAAATAGTCATTCTAATATATTTTATAATATAAAAGTAATTTTGTAAATATACATCTTGAAAATTTTTGAAACTTTTAACATTTAATTTGTTTTTAGTAAAGTATTGTCTTACTCGAGCGAGGATCCGTGCGTTTTTCTATGCGACAAAAAAACAAAGGCGCAAGCTCACTTGCGCCTTTAAGTTTGTGATGTTTATCAAAAATCAGTTGTTAACCATCTTGTTGATTTCTTCAGCGAAGTTTTCCTCACGCTTCTGAATGCCTTCGCCCTTTTCGTAACGGGTGAAGCCTGTTACAACGATCTTGCCGCCGAATTCCTTAGCTGTTGCGTCAACATACGCCTTTACCTTCATGCTGTCGTCCTTAACGTAAGCCTGTTCCATGAGGCAGTTTGAGTCATAGAACTTGCCGATACGTCCGAGAACCATCTTTTCCTTGATAGCGTCAGGCTTCTTAGCGTTTGCGGGATCGTTTGATATCTGAGTGAGAAGGATAGCCTTTTCTTCTTCGATAACAGAAGCAGGAACAGAATCCTTGTCAAGATAAGAAACGGGGTAAGCAGCAGCCTGAAGAGCAATATTCTTTGCAAAATCAGCGAAGCCGGGGTTATTGATGCAAACATCGTCAGCGTCATAGCTGATAACAACACCGATGCTGCCCATGCCGTGAATGTAAGAGCTTGTAACACCGTTGATGATAGCAAAACGGCGGATAGAGAGCTTTTCACCGATGGTGAAGATCATCTCCTGCATTTTTGCTTCAACAGTAAGATCTGTATCAAGATATTTAGCTGCCATAAGAGCGTCTACGTCAGCGGGCTTTGAAGCGATGATAGTCTCAAGAAGTGTCTTTACAAATGCTTTGAAGGATTCGTTCTTAGCAACGAAGTCTGTCTCGGAGTTAACCTCGATCATAGCTGTGCAGTTGTCGATGGTCATGATGTCAACGATACCGTCAGCAGCTATTCTGTCTGCCTTCTTTGCGGCAACTGCAAGTCCTCTTTCACGAAGAACCTTTACAGCCTCGTCCATATTTCCGTCAGCCTCAACAAGTGCCTTTTTGCACTCCATCATGCCACAGCCGGTCTTTTTTCTGAGCTCTGCAACCTGTGATGCGGTAATAGCCATTTTATATTCTCCTTTAAGTTGTAATTTCTTTTTAATAAGGAATTATTCAGCAACTTCTTCAGCAGCTGCTTCAGCCTCAACGGTCTCGCCCTCTGTGAACTGCTCGCCCTGCTTTGCCTCGATAACTGCGTCAGCGAGAACAGAAGAGATGAGCTTGATAGCACGGATAGCGTCGTCGTTTCCGGGAATGATGTAGTCAGCATCGTCGGGGTCGCAGTTTGTATCAACGATAGCAACGACCGGAATACCGAGCTTCTTTGCTTCGAGAACTGCATTCTTTTCCTTGCGGGGGTCAACTATGAACACTGCAGAGGGAAGAGCCTCCATGTTCTTGATACCGCCGTAGTTCTTTTCAAGGTCGAAGATTTCCTTCTGCTTTGCGGCAACTTCCTTCTTGGGAAGCATATCGAATGTGCCGTCTGCCTGCATCTTTTCAAGATCATTGAGACGGTTGATGGACTTGCGGATGGTCTTGAAGTTTGTGAGCATACCGCCGGGCCAACGAACGTTAACATAGTACATACCGCATCTTTCAGCTTCTTCCTTGATGGTGTCAGCTGCCTGCTTCTTTGTACCTACGAAAAGAATGGTTCCGTCCTCAGCTGCGATGTTCTGAATGAAGTTGTAAGCTTCCTCGAACTTCTTGACTGTTTTCTGAAGGTCGATAATGTAGATACCGTTTCTTTCAGTGAAGATGTACTCAGCCATCTTGGGGTTCCATCTTCTTGTGTGGTGACCGAAATGAACTCCGGCCTCGAGTAACTGCTTGATTGTAATTACGGACATAATAGCCCTCCTTCGGTTATTTTCCACCATACCGCTATCACTCGTCAGCCAAAAGGCACCGGACGAAAAACACGGTATGTGTGTGTTTTAGTCATGCATCGGGCAGTTCCGACACACGCCTATCTATAATATCATAATTACAATAAACTTTCAATCACTTATAAACTTATTAACAAAAAGTTTACAATTTAAAATTGGGATGGTTAAAAATTAAAATTCGACCTTGATATGCGTAGTAATGCTGTGTTATAATAGATGTGATTTTTTACAAAACGAATGTTGCGGATTTTTGTATGCGGAGTTGTGAGTATGAACAAGCCTTTTTGCGAATATTTTTTAAAATATCAGCCAAAAAAAGAGCATTTTGCCTTTATAGATAAAATTACCGATTGGAATGTGCGTATAGACAGAGAGTCACGCAGAGTTGAGATAGATGCGGCTCTTTGTGAGCATGTCAGTCAGCCGTTGATGTATGAAATAGAAAATTGCATAACCGAGGCATATTCATTGCTTTCTACAAGAATTTTTCCCAGATATGACTCCTCCGAATTTGGCTTGTCTGCAATGAAAGAGATAATAAACGAGGCATTGCGTACCGGACTTGTAAATAACGGTTTTTTTGACGGAGCAAGCTATGAGATAGGCGATGAGAAGGTCTGCATAAAGATACCGTTTCTTGAGTCAGGGGTGGATTATCTTGCCGCTACAAAGTGCAAAAGCATCATCTCTGCCATAATCGACAAGCGTTACGGCTTGACACGTGAGATAGTGATAGAGTGCAGCGATGATTGTGAACAGAGAAACAGAGAGCGGCAGGCGTCGCTTGACAGGCTGCTGTATGATTATGATAAAAAGATAAAAGCTGATGCTGCCGTATATGATGAGCGCATAAAAAATGCTCCTCCACCTGAGGAGCGGCCTTCATATTCGGGAAATTCGTCTTTCGGCGGTTGGAGCAGAAAACCAAAAAGGGAAGTGCCGATAGTTGAGCATGATGCATCGGTATATAATGCTCTGCGCAATAAAATATCGGCTGATGCGGGAGTCGACCTGCAGCCTCAGCCGCAAAACGGCAGCCCATCCGACTTTGATTTCCTTGAAAATAAGGACGGCAGGATAATATCGGGGCTGATGACTTTTGACACTGCAGAGTGCGAGTATTTGCTCGGAAACGCTATAGATTTTGATGCGATGCTGCCTATAGAAGCACTTAACTGCGAGCGAAGGGACGTTTGCTTTTGCGGTGAGGTATTTGAAAGCGAAAAAGAAGAAAACCGCAAGGGAGACAGGTTTAATATCACTATCGGTATAACAGACAATGCCTCTTCGATCTATCTTAAATTCAGCAAGCCGAAGACCGAATGCTCATGGCTTGACGGTATAAAGCCCGGCAAGGCTGTTGCTGTAAAGGGCAATGTTGCGAGAAGTGAGTTTGATGGTGAGTTTAATGCAAATCCAAAGTCCGTAGCTCTTATAAAGCGGGTGCTACGCTCCGATAATGCGCAAAAAAAGCGTGTTGAACTGCATGTTCATACAAATATGTCCGCAATGGATGCGATAATCGTGCCAGATGATCTTGTTAAGACGGCAAAACGCTGGGGACACCCCAAAATCGCAGTAACAGACCACGGAAATGTTCAGGCTTTCCCTGAGATAATGAAATCCGCAAGAAAGCAGGAATACGATGTAATCTACGGTATGGAGGCATATTATGTTGACGATACCGAGGGGGCTGTCAACGGTGATAAGAACGAAAGCTTTGACGGCGAATTCGTAATTTTCGATATTGAGACTACGGGACTGTCTCCTCTCAACTGTAAGATAACCGAAATAGGCGCCGTTTTAATGAAGGACGGAGAGATCATTGACAATTTCAATACTTTCGTAAATCCGGGCGTACACATTCCCGAAAATATTACGGCGCTTACCTCTATAACGGACGAGATGGTGGCGGATGCGCCGGATATATCCGAAGCTTTACCGAAATTTCTTGAGTTTGTCGGAGACAGAATACTTATTGCCCACAACGCAAATTTTGATATAGGTTTTATCAGAGTTGCGGCGGAGGAGCTGAAAATTCCGTTTTCAAATACATATATAGACACGGTTGCGCTGTCGAGATATCTCAACCCCGAGCTTAAAAATCACAAGCTTGATACCTTAGCAAAATATTTTTCGCTTGGAGACTTTAACCACCACAGAGCGTGCGACGATGCGCATATGCTCGGACTTATATTTATTAAAATGACAGAAAAGCTCCGCGGCGAAGGCGTTTTTGATACGGCAGGCATGGTAAAGTCTATGGCTGATAAGTGTGACCCGTCAAAGCTTAAGACGTATCACATGATAATGCTTGTAAAAAATTATACGGGACTCAAAAATCTCTACAAGCTTATTTCAAGCAGTTATCTTGAGTATTATTATAAAAAGCCGAGAATTCCGAAAAGCCTTCTTGACAGATACAGAGAAGGTATCATTTTAGGTTCTGCGTGCGAGCAAGGCGAGCTTTTCAGAGCGGTTCTTGAGGGAAAGAGCGAGAGCAGTATAAAGAAAATAGCAGAGTATTATGACTATTTGGAGATACAGCCCATCTGCAATAACCGTTTTCTTGTAGACGAGGGAAAGGTAAAGGATGACGAAGGGCTGAGAGATCTCAACCGCCGTATCGTTGAGCTTGGAAAAGAGCTCGGAAAACCTGTGTGTGCTACCTGCGATGCTCATTTCTTAAACAAAGAGGATGAGATATACAGAAAGATACTGCTTGCAGGTATGAAATTCAGAGATGCAGACAAGGATGTCGGCATATATCTGCGTACGACCGAGGAGATGCTCGAAGAGTTTTCATATCTCGGGGAAAAGGACGCATATGACGTCGTTGTGGAAAACACAAACCGTATTGCCGATATGTGTGAGTCGATATTGCCTATACCCGACGGCACCTTTACCCCCAATATGGAAGGCGCGGAGGAGGAGCTTCAGTCGAGCTGCTGGAACAGAGCAAAGTCAATGTACGGCGACCCGTTACCCGATATCGTTAAAAACAGACTGCAAAAGGAGCTTGACTCTATCATAAAGCACGGATTTGCCGTTCTTTACATGATTGCTGTAAAGCTTGTTGCGTATTCGGAGAGTCAGGGTTATCTTGTAGGCTCAAGAGGTTCGGTCGGTTCCTCCTTTGTTGCGACTATGTCGGGTATATCGGAGGTTAATCCCCTGCCGCCGCATTACTACTGCCCGAAATGTCAGTATTCGGAGTTCTTTACCGACGGAAGCGTAGGCTCGGGATTTGACTTGCCCGATAAGTATTGTCCGAATTGCCAAACCAAGCTCATCGGCGAGGGGCATGATATTCCTTTTGAAACCTTCCTTGGCTTCTACGGAGACAAATCTCCCGATATCGACCTCAATTTTTCGGGTGAAGTTCAAGGAAAGGTCCATAAATATACAGAAGAGCTTTTCGGTGAGGGCAACGTGTTCCGCGCAGGAACCATAGGTACTCTTGCGTCAAAGACGGCGTACGGCTTTGTTGCAAAGTATCTTGAGGGAAAGGGGATATCCGCCTCAAAAGCGGAGATAAACCGTATTATCGGAAACTGCGTCGGTGTCAAGCGAACGACCGGTCAGCATCCGGGTGGTATCATAGTAATTCCGAGAGAATACGAGGTTTATGACTTTACTCCCGTTCAGCATCCTGCGGACGACCCTAACTCCGATATAATTACCACGCACTTTCAGTTCTCGTATCTTCACGATACTATACTCAAGCTTGACGAGCTCGGACACGATATTCCGACCAAATATAAGTGGCTTGAGAAGTATACAAACACAAGTGTAATGGATGTTCCTATGAACGATTCGAATGTGTACGCTCTTTTTGCCTCGACCGCCCCCTTGGGAATAAGGAGCGAGGATATAGACGCAAATTTGGGAACATACGGTCTTCCCGAATTTGGCACAAGGTTCGTTATGAAGATGGTTGAAGAAGCGAAACCGAAAAATTTTGCCGATCTTCTCCAGATATCGGGTCTGTCGCACGGTACAGATGTATGGACAGGAAACGCACAAGACCTTATAAACGACGGTATTTGCACTATATCAAATGTTATAGGATGCCGTGACAACATTATGAACGACCTTATCGCATACGGACTTGAAAATTCGCTTGCGTTTAAGATAATGGAGTCCGTAAGAAAGGGAAAAGGTCTGACAGATGAGTGGGAACAGGAAATGATTGCGCATAATGTGCCCGATTGGTATATCATGTCCTGCAAAAAGATAAAGTATATGTTCCCGAAAGCACATGCGGCGGCATACGTTATGTCCGCTATACGCCTTGGTTGGTATAAGGTAAACTATCCCGTAGAGTTTTACGCGGCTTTTTTCACCGTTGCACCAGGGGGCTTTGACGCAGAGATAGTTCTCGGCGGAATGAGCTCCGTAAACAGATATATAAAGGAAGTGGACGAAAAGGGTAAGGAGGCATCACAGAAGGATAAGGAGCTTCAAAACACTCTGTACCTTGTGCGTGAGGCTCTTGCGAGAAAAATCGTATTTTTGCCAATCGACCTGTATAAATCCGATGCAAGGGCATTTACCATAGAGGACGGAAAAATAAGACTTCCGTTTTCGACACTCAACGGTCTCGGTGAGCGTGCGGCGCAAAGTATAGTTGAGGCTCGGGTAAATGGCGAGTTTTCATCAAAGGAAGATCTAAAGAACAGAGCACAGCTTTCAAAATCTGTTCTTGATGTTTTCGACAAGGTCGGTGTTACCTCGTCCATGACAGAAACAGACCAGCTTACTTTCTTTTAATGCGCAGATGTGTTAGTAATGTATAAACTAATATCGTCGGCAGCCTAAATACTATCGTTGGCTGATCGCTTGGTTGAATCATAACGAACACGATTTACAATAAAGAACAAATTAAAAAGAACAGACTAATTCCGAATTTTATCCGATATTAGTCTGTTCTTTTTCTTTAAAGCGAAGTAATGCTCAAGTATATGCCTTTATTTGTTGGTTGCCGAGATGTTCTGTGCTTTTTGTGAAGGGAAGAGCGTTCTCAGCTTTTCTTTGATCTAAGTCTGCCGAGAACAAGCCCTACACAACTGCATGATGAAAAATCCGAGAGCATGATATCATCATAGTTTGGATTGAGTGAAACGAGTCTGTCTTTCCCAAATTTTTTAAAATAGCCCTGTCCGTCGCAGACAAATATGCCAAGCTCGCCATCCATAACGGAATTCTGTTCCTTTATAATAAGGATATCTCCGTCAGAGTAATCGGGCATCATACTGTCTCCGTTGACTCTGAGTGCGTATGAAGCCTCGGTAACTTTCCCCGTATTTTTTACACGAATGGTCGTTACATCGTTGTTGTCAAGAAATTCACCGATACCTGCTGAAACCGGAGTGTTGTACAACGGAAGCGTTCTGATAGTGTATTCAGCGGGAGAAGGTGTAATGGTGGCGGCTGCTGCCTTTTTGGACGTTTCTTCTTTGCTTGCCGTGACAGATGCGGGACTCGACGGTTCTTTGGCTTCCGCCTTGCTTTCCGTAGCGTTACTGATTTCCTTGTCGTTTGCGGTCTGCACTCTGCTCAGCTCATTGCCGATAATAAGCTCAGCAAGATTTTTTCCGTATGAATCAAGCTTGCGGTATTTTTGAAGCAGCTCGATCTCTTCATTAGTATAGCTGCCGTCACACAATTCGCAAAGCTTGTCAACCGTTGTGTCGAGCGCCTTTGAGATTGCGATCGCCGCCGAAAGCTTTGGTTCTTCAATTATGCCTGAGAAAAGTTTTGAAAGTGTCCCGAGAGGAATACCGCATATCTTTGAAAGTTCATTTGTGGTATATCCTTTTTCTTTTTTTAGCTTTTTGGCATTTTCGATAAATGACATTTTACACCGCCTGTATGTAATTCCTAAATTGGAATGATGTTTTGTGCTTGTATTATAGCACCAAAAAATCGGTTTGTAAATAGTTTTTTGTAAATTAAATTCCAAAAAAAGAAAAATATTTTCAAAAAAGTCGTAAAAAGTTCTTGACAAATTCCAAATATGGATATATAATGTGCATACAGAATTCCAAAAGAAGACAAAAAACGAGGACTTTGATATGCAAAATTACAGAATTCCTGATTTTAATAAAAACAGAAGATATAACAATTTTTACGCAGTAAGTTCTGCAAATGCAAAAAAACCGATGTACTCCGCATCCTATGCGAGAACAAATGCGTACCGCACCGGATATCGCAGTGCTTCTTCTCAGAGCTTTATGTATTTGCTTTTTAAAATGCTTGAAAAGCTATTGCTCAGTGACGGATTTGCGGCGGGCTTTTGCGGCGTTTCGTTTATCCTTGTCATAGGAATTGTCGGCGGTATCGAGTGCGGCAGGCTTTCTCTTGCAAGCGGTGTTGCTTTTTCCTCGATTCTGCTGGCTGCCGTCAGTATTTTGCTGTATAAGAAAAACAAGGAATGACACCATGAAAAGAGTTATAATATCCGATAAGATCAAGGCTTTTCGAAGAGAAAATAATCTCTCGCAAGAGAAATTCGGAAATATGATCGGAGTTTCGGCACAAGCAGTTTCAAAGTGGGAACGCTGCGAGTGTTATCCCGATATTACTTTTCTGCCCGAGCTTGCAAGAACGCTTAGCTGCTCCGTGGATGATTTTTTTGGGTAAATGACAATAAATACAGCATAAAAGTGAGCAGCCGACGTAAGGCGGAAATTGCAGCAGTGGCGAAATTTACTATGCAAATTCCGTGCTTATTTCGGTGTAAGATAAAACCACCCGAAGAAGGATGCTCTTGCTCCTTCTTCGGGTGGTTCGTTACTTTAAAGAATTTAAAGTATCGTTTGAGCGGTTGTGAGGTTTTATTGCTTTTACCATCCCTCGAGTATCAGCTCGGAAAGCGTATCCGCAGCTATTTGTGCCGCACGCTTTGCCTCGCTCAGAGTGTTTCCGCATGAGCCTATTTCAAGAAGCATTGAGCCTTTGGTGTATTCTTGATTATATGAGCTTGCACGCAGAGACATTGTTCTCATCATGTTTTCGTATTTATTGTTCATTAATTCTGTAAATTTCAGCGCAAGCGTAAGGTTGCATCTCCAATTTGTATGTGCTTCGCTGTTAAAGTCGCTCCCCATTACAGCCATAATTTGTGCCGTAGCTTCACCGTCTATGCTTGTAACAGGCTTGTATTTTACCTTGCTTTCGCTTATTATCGAGTCTCTGTGAACATCAAACACATATTGTATTGATGGGTATTTTTCAAGATATTCTTTTATTGTTTCGGCGGCACGGCTGTATGAATTTTTATAGGACTCCTTGTCGTGCATTATTTCGCAGTGAAGAGTGGGGATTCCGTTTTGGTTAAGTACACGAGCCATTTCCGCCCCTACTGCAACGACGTTTTTTGTTATATCCTCGCTTCTCGGCAGATTTGTGTTTTCGGAATACGAGATGCTTCCTTCTTCTGAGTAAGCTTCGGTTCCGTGTGTATGAATAATAAGTACTACGGGGTCTATGGTCATATTATTGTTTATTTTCAGAGTGTATCCGTCCGTTTGCTTTGCCGAATTTATATATTCTTCTATGTTTATTTCGTACTCTGTCTGATTTGAAATTGATATTGTATCGCTTGATAGATCTGTTGCTACGATCGCATATTCTCCCTCGGGGATCTCCGAGCTGTCGGGCGGTATGCCGACTTGTATCTGAGTGTCGTTGCGGTCGGATGTGTCCTTGCTTTCATGTGCATTGTTTTCGGAGGTTGTGTCTTGTATAGATGTGTTTTCTTTTGAGCCATCCTCAGACGAATTTGCATCACCGAAGCTGCCGGACATAAGTATTTCGTATATGTTTCTGTCATCGCTTGACGGGTCTATTCCGAGAAAATCGGATGCAATGTAGCCAAGCACCGCTTCTGCGCTTATAAAGCTGTTTGCATTCGTAAACATATATATCAGAAAAGAAAAAACAGCGAGTATGCACAGCGATATGGAAGCAAGATACACAGCCGTGCTGTTTTTCCTTGTCTGCCGAACGGTATATTCCTCTTTTTCATATTCCGTATCGGGCGTGCTGTTTTCTTCTTTTTCGGTATACAAGACAGGGAGAAGAGAATTGTTTTCCTGCATCACGGTCTCCTTTTAAAAGTTTGCTTTGGTTGGTTTCACTACAATGTATATTGCATTGCTCCTTTGATTATTCTATATAAATTTGGGCAGAATCATAAATTGCCCTTGACAGTATTTCTGACAAGATATCGGTTATTTCGTCAATCTCGTTGAGTGTCACGTAAAAGGATCTGCCGTTTTCGAGTATTTTTTCCATCTCGTCTCCGAATTGCTCAAGACCGCTTTTTGATAATGCGTCATAAACAAGCGTTGAGGAACTGACGACAGTTGGTATTCCGATGGATATTACAGAGCAGCCGAGGGTGTTTTCGTCTATCGTGTGACGCTTGTTTCCGACACCCGAGCCGGGAGTAAGACCTGTGTTCGATATTTGTATCGTTGAGGCAAGCCTCTCCGGTGCACGTGCGCAAAGCGAATCTACGATGATAACCGTGTCGGGTCTTGTTATTGATGCAGTACCTTTGAATATTTCGGCACTTTCGATTCCGGTCTGTGACAGAACACCGGGGGCGAGTGCTGAGATCTTTTGAGTGTTTAGCGTTTTGAATATATCACTTTCATAAATACTTATGTGCCTTGTTACATTGAGCTTTGATACGCATTTCGGACCTATCGAATCGGATGTCAGATATTTGTTGCCGAGCCCTGCCACAAGGATGCTTTTGCTTTCTTTTGTCATCAGGCTTTTTATTTCAGCGGAAACAGCTAAAACAAGATTTTCCTTTTGTTTATCGTCCATATTGCTTATTTTGCTGAAATATACGGTTGAATATTTTCCTGTTTTTGCCCCGCTGCATTCTTCGCCCTTTTTTGTTTTTACTTCCATGCATGCAATATCAAAGCCATAGACGTTTTTGCTTGAGTATTCCACATCATCTGCAGACGAGGGCTTGGCGGTTTGTGCCATTTCGCAGGCAAGCTGTGTATAGATATAATTTTTTATCACGATTTTCACCTCAGCGCTATTATAGACCCGTTATGATGCTTTTATTCAACTAATGGAAGAGCAACGGCGAAGAGAGAAATTGTTTTTGTGCGTCAAAGTGTACAAAAATACAAGAAATAATTGTGCAAAGCACCAAACATTTGCTTAAAACTCAAATTGACGATTGATAAATTAAAAAAAGAGTGCTATAATACCAAATATGAATATTATGCCTTGTTATGTCTATATAAATTACTATACAGATATACGGTTGTAAAGCTGCTTGGCAAATGTCATATCAAAAGAATTTATCTCCAGGAGGTACTAAAAAACATGAAAAGAATATTGGCGGCACTTGTATGTTTAGTCATGCTTTGTATGAGCTTCACTGCCTGCTCTAAGAGAAGCGAGGACGATATGGGACCCATATTCAACGCTTATGTAGGCGCAGAGCCCTATATCCTTGACCCTCAGATCAATCACACCGACGATGATGCCGTTCAGCTCATGTCTCTTATATTCGAGGGACTTACGAAAATCAATTCAAAGGGCAAGGTAGAGAATGCTCTTTTGAACAACTATTCTTACAACAAGGATGAGATAAAGGGTGAGTACACCCTCACAATGACTATAAAGGAAACAATGTGGACTGATGCCCGCCGCGTTTCTGCAGATGATTTTATTTACTCATGGAAAAGACTGCTTTCTTCTGATTTCTCCAGCAGCGCTGCGTCTCTGCTTTATGATATAAAGAATGCAAAAGCAGCAAAGAGCGGTGATGTTTCTGTTGATGATATCGGTCTGGCAGCGGTAGATACATATACGATCGAGGTCAGATTTGATCATGACATTGATGTTGATCAGTTCCTTCGCAACTGCGCCAGCATCGCACTTGTTCCTCTCCGTGAGGATGTTGTATCAAAGAGTGCCGCAAGCTGGTCTAAAAAGTCAACGAGCATGGTCGCAAACGGACCTTTCGCAGTTAAGGGACTTAACTACGAAGACGGCACCATGCGTCTCGAAAGAAACGCATATTACTTCCTTGACGAGGACGATGACCTTCTCAAATATGTAATTCCTTACAGAATTTATGTTACATTCTTAAAGGATGATGCAACACAGCCCTCCGGAAGCGACAAGGCTCCCGAAAGTCTCAGTGCACAGCTCTCATCTTTCCTCTCCGACAATATCAAACTGATAACCGATCTACCTTTGGGAGAGCGTTCGAACTACGCAAGCAAGGGAACCGTATCCGATAACGGTTCGACACTTTCGTGCGTTATAGATACCGAAAACCCTCTGTTCTCGGATTACAGAGTCAGACAGGCACTTTCGCTTGCCATTGATCGTAATCAGGTTGTATCTCTCATTACATATGCAAAGGCAGCCAACGGACTTATAAACAATACTTGCTTTGACGGCTTAAGCAAAAAGTCATTCAGAGAAGCGGGCGGTTCGCTTGTATCCGCTTCTGCTGATACAACAAAGGCTCAGTCGCTTCTTTCCGAGGCAAACGTTCTCAGCGGAAGCTTTGAGCTTACTTACAGACAGACCGAAGAGGATGAGGCTGTCGCAACATATCTCAAGCAGCAATGGGAGTCTTTGGGCCTCACTGTTAAGCTCGATCCCGTTCTTGCTACCTCTTACGTGGAGAAGGACAAAACAACGGAAGCTGACAATGTTTACTATGATGACACCTTGACAACAAAGTTCAACAACGGTGATTACGATGTTATCCTCGTAGACTATAATATGATTTCTGTTGATCCTTTTGCAGCACTTTCTTCTTTCGCAACCGAGTTTTCCGGAAATGCTTGCGATGTTGAGAATGATTGGGCTATCGTTGGAAATATGTGTGGATTTAACGACGAAAAGTACAATGAGATCATCGACAGAGCATTTGCTGAGAAAGATACTGATAAGAGAGCTGTTATACTCCATGAGGCAGAGAAGTATCTTATGGAACAGATGCCGATCATTCCAATAGTATTCAACCAGAGCTTCTATATGGCTGCTGATGATATTTCGGGTGAGTCATTCGGCTATACGGGACTTGTTGACCTCAGAGATGTCAATCTGAAGAATTATCTCGATTATTACACTACCGCAGAGTAATATTGTGCTTTGACTAATCTGACCGACAGATGTTCGGAAAATTATATACAAAGCATTGTAGATTTTGCGTAATACTTGATGCCCATAACGGATGATTGCAAGAGGGGACTGCGCCGAATAGCTCAGTCCCCTTTTACTTGTGATTTTGATTGCAGAGGAGAATTATGAAACCTATACTTACAGATAAAAATGATATCAAAATATTTATTCTTTACCTGCTAGACAATATACATTATCCGCTTGATTTTGATACAATAAACGATATTGTTATTCAGGATGAGTTTGTGGGATATTTTGATTTTGCGGAATGCTTTGCACAGTTGCTTGATGCAGGGCATATCAAGGAAGAAACAACAAACGGAATAGATATGTACTGCATTACAGAAACAGGAAGTCAGGTTGCAGTACAGCTCCAGAGCAGTATTCTTGCTCCGATAAGAGAGAAAAGTCTAAAAAGTGCATTAAGAATACTTTCATTTCAGAAAAGCAAAGCTGAGCTCAAATGCAGCGTTGAAAAAAGAGATGACGGAAAATATGACTTCAGATGCTCTATACACGAGAACAAGGTTCCTACAATGGAGCTTCATCTTGTTGTTGATTCAGCTGACAGAGCAGAGAAGATGAAGGCTAATTTTAACGAAAGACCGGAGGCTGTCTATAAAGGAATTTTGGCAATGACGGCTTGTGAGGTCGACTATCTGTTTGATTGACTTTGTTGCTTTAGTAAAATATGCCATTTGCTTTTGGCTTTTTGTGCTGTTTTTGCTTTTCCAAATAGTATTTCTAAATAATTTTTTTGCCTAAAAATGATATTTTGTGGAAAATCGCCAAAAAATATTAAATTTTTTTCAATTATCTATTGACATAATAAAAAATAATGGTATAATTATCTTTGGAGTCGGAGTATTTTAAATTATTTGTTAACTTAAGATCCGATTTTGCCGAATTAATAGCATAAATATGAGTGAAGATTTTATAAACGATAGAATGGAGAGTCTGCTGTCGCAGACAAAAGCAGGGAATAACGATGCTTTTGACAAAATTGCAGAGCAGTACAGACCCTTGATTGATGGATGTATCTGTTATTTCTACGGAGTGATCGACACAGACGAGCTCGAGCAGGAGGCGCTTATAGCGTTGTATAGGGCGGCATGCTCATATGATCCGGAGGTCAGTTGTGTCAGCTTTGGTCTTTATGCCAAGATCTGCATCAACAACTCTTTGATATCGCTTGTCAGAACTTATAAAAGGCAGGAGTTTAATGCCGCTGAGCCAATGGAATTTGAGGACAGCGCAGGCGGGGAGCTTGACCCTTCTGTTGATTATATAAACAGGGAAAGCTTTATGTTGCTCGACCGCTTTGTTCGAAAGCATCTGTCAGCATACGAGTATTCGGTTTTCAGGCTTTATATAGAAGGGTATAAAATAAAAGAGATCGCCCGACAACTTTCCAAGACCGAAAAATCGGTCGAGGGAGCAATAATGCGGATGCGTATTAAGTTGAGACGCATCTTAACACACAAGGATTTATAGCCCAAAAGGCATAAATAAATTTTTTCCAATTTTAAAGCGAGGTAAAGAAATGTATCAGGACAAGACGTTGAAGTGCAAGGAATGCGGAGAAGAATTCGTATTTACAGCAGGTGAGCAGGAGTTCTATGCAGAGAAGGGTTTCCAGAACGAGCCCCAGAGATGCAAGAGCTGCCGTGACGCTCGTAAGAACAATGGCAGAGGCCAGAGAGAGCTGTTCACTACTGTTTGCGCTAAGTGCGGTAAGGAAGCAAAGGTTCCTTTCCAGCCCTCAAACGACAGACCGGTTTACTGCAGTGAATGCTATGCTGCAATGAAAGCTGATGAGGAATAAGTCATACTTATACCATGTCTGAAACAAGGCGACCTATCGGTCGCCTTTTTCTTTTTGTTGCAGAGGAAACTGCACGGATCCTCATTCGCCGTTTTGCACAGCTTCAGTAAAAAAAACGGTATGCGGTAGGATGGGGCGGGGTAAACCATGTTTCCCTTGACACACTACCCGCTTTTTTGCTCTGTATGTGTCTTTTGCGGTCTGCGTAAAAACTAACACATTGTGAATGATTGAGTCGAGATGAAAAAATATCCAACATTTTTCACCTAAAATCTTCTTTTTACTATATACAAACAATTTTTTTTATGATATAATCATATATGTATGAGTATTTACATTATAGAATGGTAGAGCAAAGAAAAATGCAAAAAAATAATTATAATAAAAACAGATATCCCAAAAACAAGAGCAATGAGTCATATGAGCACGGACGTCGCACATATGATGCGGCATCGGAAGATAATCTTGATGAGTGTCTTGTGTACGGCAGAAACTCTGTCAGAGAATTGCTCAAATCCGAGCGGACAGTCGATAAGCTTTATATTGCAAAGGGCGTCAGAGAAGGCTCGATATCCTATATTGCCGAGCTTGCAATAGAGAAAAAGATACCTATCGTTGAGGTTGAAAAGCAAAAGCTTGATAATATGTGCCGAGGGGCAAATCATCAAAGTGTTGCGGCTATGGCGGCGGCAAAAGACTACTCGAGCATTGAAGATATAATTGAGATAGCGCATCAAAGAGAGCAAAAACCTCTTGTTGTTATACTTGACGGCATAGAGGACCCGCACAATCTTGGTGCAATTATAAGAACAGCAGAGTGCTGCGGCGTTCACGGCGTAATTATACCAAAGCACCGTTGCGCAACTCTCAACTCAGTTGTTGCCAAAACATCTGCCGGTGCGCTTGAATACATGGCGATCGCAAAAGAAACCAATATTGCGATGACTATTGAAAAATTGAAAAAAGCGGGTTTTTGGGTCTTCGGTGCAGAGGCAGGAGGAGAGTCGTATTATGACGCAGACTTTGATGTTCCGTGCGCTATCGTTCTTGGCAGCGAGGGTAAAGGCATATCAAGGCTTGTAAAGGAAAAATGCGATTATATCGTGAGCATACCGCTTTACGGACAGATCAATTCGTTAAACGTTTCTGCTGCTGCCGCAGTTATTATAAGCGAGGCGGCACGCCAGCATAATAAACAATAATTTTTGTGAGGGAGCAATCATCATGGATAACAGAAATCAAAATGAAAACCTTACTCCTGATGAGCTTGTGCAAAAGCTCAAAGAAAAATTGGCAAAAGACAGAGATATATATTCTAAAATGGTAGAATCGGATACAGACACGACCATCGGTGATGCTATTGCGGAGAATGATGCGTCTGAGCAAGAGGATATGTTGTATGAGGATGTTGAACAAGTATCCGATAAGCTGCAGACTGAGGTTGATGATGAAGTTTTCGAGCAGCTTGCCGAGGAGCTTGAATATTCCGAAGCGGAAGAGGATGCGCCTGTGCTTGATGAGTCTGACAACGGCGAAGAAATACTTGAGGCTGCGGTCGAGCTTGACGGAGAAGAGTATGCAGAGATAGAGTTTGATGAGGCTGATGAAGCACGGGACGCAGGAGCTGAGACCGTTGAGCAATTAGATGCGCCTGATGCTTTTGATGACGGTATAACAGGCACTTTTGAGAGCGAAGCTCCGACAGCAGAAGATGTCTCTGACGGGGAAGCGTCCAAAGAGGATGACTATGTTGATATGAGAATTCAGCAAATGCTTGCGGAGCTTGAGGACACGAGTATTGATACAGCAGAGGACGAGAAGCTCAAGGTCTCTGATACAGACTCTTCGGACGATATGGAGGCAACAAGTGTTTTTGCTGCCGCACTTTCTTCCGATCAAGCTTTTGCCTCGGAGACGGAAGAGAAAAAAAGCGCAGGAAATGTAAACGCAGGAAATGTAAAAAAACCGACTGTTTATCGCTTCCGCCGTTCTTCTGCTGAGGATGAGGCAGAACATACAAAGCTGCACAAAGCTGTCAAGCTTGTTGAAAATGAGAGTAAAAACGACAACGAAAAAACAAAATTGAACGACGTCCCCGAGCTTGAAAAGCCGGATCTGAATGTAATGCAGACCTTTGGCGCTACGGTTGAGCATGTTCGTGAGCTTTATGGCGATGAAGTTGCTGACGAATATGAAAAGATCCTTGTAAATTCAGACTTGACAGAGCGCCGTGCGGCTGAATACGAATATACCTCCACGGAACAGAAGAGTGAGATATATTCTGAATTCAAAAATAAAATGGTAAAATCAAGATGGAAGATCGTACTTTGCGCTGTGATGTGTGGGTTTATGCTTCTGCTTGAAAATATAGGCATTTTCGGTATTAGCTTCGGCGGAATACTGGATGCCCGTGCATACCCTGTGTCGAATATCATGATCGATCTGCAGCTGCTTTTGATCTGTGCGGCACTTGCTTTCCCGATAATCAAGCGCGGCTTTGCTGATATAGCTATCCTTGAGCCTTCGTCAAAGAGCGTTACTGCGGCAATAGTGACCGTAGCGGTAATAATTGACATCATAAGTGCCTTTATCGGTGGTGATGTTGCGCTTTACAACTTCTCTGCAGGCGTGGCTGTACTGTTCTCTATGATTTTTGATGTAAAAGCGCTAAAGCGTGATTATATGACCTTCAAGGTACTCTCTTCCGACAGAACGAAATCTGCGGCAATAGTAAGTATCGGAACATCAAAATCTCCCGAGGTTGCTGCGTATGAGCAGCTTGAGGAAGATGAAGAAGTAAAGATAATCAGTATGCAAAGAGGCAGATTTGTCAAGGACTTTTTCGCAAGGACAAAGCAGTCGGACAGCTCCCCTCAAGATAAGATCATTCTTCCTCTTACTGTCGCAACGATGATAATAATATTCGTTGTTTCTTTGGTGATGCATGGAAATGCATCAAATGCTCTGAAAATAGCCAATATGTCATTTTCTGCATTTGTACCTTTTGCTGTATATTTCTCGCTCAGTTTCCCGATATCAAAGGCATCTGTGTCTGTATATGAAAACGGTGCGGCTATAGTCGGGGATGCGGCACTTGAAGAATATTCGGGTGCATCTATCATCTGCTTTGAAGACAAGGACGTGTTCCCGTCATATTGCGTAAAGCTGAAAAGCGTGAAGGTATACGGTGACTCACGAATTGACAAGGTCCTTTATAATGCATCCAGCGTATTCTCAAAGCTCGGCGGACCGCTTTCGGATGTTTTATCGCTCTCTACAGTAGAGATAGGAAACTCGGATGATGTTGAGATAATTGACGCACAGCCCGACGGAGTAGAAGCTGTTGTTGACGGTAAAAGAATTCTTATCGGAAAGGCTTCCTTCCTTACGAAATATGAAATATTTGCAAGAAAGGACGAGTCGGACACGGAAGACTACTGCCGTATGTACATAGCTGAGGGCGACTTTTTGAGTGCGAAGTTTTATGTAAAATACAACCTTGATGTTGATTTTGAAAATGTCATCTCAAGAATGGCAGGGTCGGGAATTTGTGCCGTTCTCAAAACCTTCGACCCCAATATTGATGACAAGATGCTTTCAAAACACATTGATACAGCGAAATATCCTATCCGTGTGGTAAAATGCAAGGTCGGAGAAGAGGTAGGAGTTGTGCAGGACGAGGTCGATTCGGGTGTTATTTCAACAAACGGAGCGAAAAACACAGTCGAAGCGGCTGTAACTTGTGAGCGGCTCTACAATATTTGCTTGTCCGCAAATACAACAAAGATCGTTGCGATGATCATAGGAATAGTGATATCCGCATTCATTGCAATTTTCGGTGTAACACCTTTCTATTCCGTATTCATTGTACTTTATCAGCTCTTGTGGATGATCCCCGCAATAATTTCAGGAAAATTAAGTTTGTAAAGGTAAATAAATGTTTTCATCCAATCTATTAAAATCTGTCAGCCGTCCCGGAAGATACAGCGGCGGCGAGTACGGACAGATCATAAAAGACAAAAACAAAATAAAACTGCGTTGGGCATTTTGCTTTCCGGATACATATGAGATAGGTATGTCTAATCTTGGCATGAAGATACTCTACGGTGTGCTCAACCAAATGCAGGATGTGTGGTGTGAGCGTGTTTTTGCTCCGTGGCATGATATGGAGGAGAAGATGCGTGAAAACTCCATCAAGCTCTTCGCTCACGAAAGCAGAGACGAGGTGCGCCTATTTGACATCGTATCTTTTACATTGCAGTATGAGCTTTGTTACTCAAATGTTGTCAATATGCTTGACCTTGCCGCAATTCCTCTTCTTTCAAGTGAAAGAGGCGAGGAGTATCCGATCGTTATAGGCGGAGGACCGTGCTCATATAACGCAGAGCCTGTGGCTGATTTCTTTGATATTATATCCATCGGCGAGGGCGAAGAGTCTTTGCCTGAGCTTGTGCGCTTATATATTGATATGAAGGAGCAGGGCATATATACAAAGAAAGAATTTTTGCACAGAGCCGCAAAGATAGAGGGCTTTTATGTTCCGTCTCTTTATAAAGTTGAGTATAACGACGATAATACGATAAAGGCTGTTGATGCAATATATGATGATATTCCGAAAAAGATCAGAAAGCGCATTATAAAGGATCTTGACAAGGTTTATTTCCCCACAGAATCTTATATGCCGTACATAGAGACTGTTCAGGACAGAATTACACTTGAGGTCTATCGAGGATGCATAAGAGGCTGTCGTTTCTGTCAAGCGGGCATGGTCTACAGACCTATCAGAGAGAAGTCTCCTGAGGTTTTGTGCGAGCAGGCAAAAAAAATGTACGAAAATACAGGATATGATGAAATATCCATGTGTTGTCTCAGTATCAGTGACTACAGCCGTGTTGACGAGCTTACCGATATGCTGCTGGAGTGGACAGATGATGAAATGGTCAGCTTGTCCTTGCCGTCGCTTCGTGTTGACAGCTTTACAAAAGAGCTGATGGACAAGGTTTCAAGCGTCCGCACAGGCGGTATAACCTTTGCACCCGAGGCAGGCACCCAGCGCATGAGAGACGTCATAAACAAGTGCGTTACGCAAGAAGACCTCATCAGAGCTGTAAATGTGGCTTTCTCTGCTAAAAAAACATCTGTAAAGCTCTATTTTATGGATGGACTTCCGACCGAGACAAAAGAGGATATCGCAGGAATTGCCGCACTTGCCAAGAATGTTATAGAGGCATTTTATCAAAATCCCGAGCATAACAGAATGAAGGCGCCGCTTGTAACTATCAGTGTTGCTTGCTTTATTCCAAAACCGTTTACACCTTTCCAATGGGAAGCTCAGGATACGATAGAAATGCTTGACGAAAAGCAGGAATATCTCAAGGACTGCATTACAGACAGAAAGATAAGATATACTTATCATGACAAACTGGTTTCGCGTCTCGAGGCAGTTTTTGCAAGAGGCAGCCGTCTTTTGACACCTGTACTCATAGAAGCGCAAAAGATGGGGATCAAGTTTGATGCGTGGGACGAATGCTTTGATTATGATAAATGGATGCTTGCTTTTGAAAAATGCGGAATTGACCCTGCGTTTTACGCAAACAGAGAAATACCCGAGGATGAGATACTCCCTTGGGATATCATAGACTGCGGCGTTACAAAAAAGTTTTTGCTAAACGAGCGGCATAAGGCATATCAGGCAAAGACGACCGAAAACTGCCGAGTAAAATGCAAGGGCTGCGGAGCTGCATCATTCGGAGGTGAACGTACATGCTGCAAATGATAAAGGACATTCCGCCTCTGGTAACTCCGAGAAAGATACGAATCAAATTCGCAAAAGGCGGGGATCTGATATATATTTCGCATCTTGACCTTAACAGAACGATGACTCGTGCGATAGTCCGTGCCCGTATTCCCGTCAAATATACGGAGGGCTTCAATCCCCGTCCAAAGCTTGTTTTTGCAACACCTCTGTCGGTAGGATGTGCGAGTGAGTGCGAGTATCTTGATATCAAGATAGACAGGGAAATGTCCTGCGATGATATAAAGGAAAAGCTCTCAGCACAAGTGCCGAGCGGTATTGACATTTTGGATGTGTACGAGCCTGATACAAAATTTACGGATATACTTTATTCTCTCTATGAAATAAAAATAAAGGACAGTCAAATATCCGAGAGTGCAGGGGACAAAATAAAGCGTGCTTTTGAGCAGAGCGAGCTTGTCATCACCAAACGCTCAAAGAGCGGTGACAAGGAGGTAAACATACTTCCTTACATCAAGGAGCTTGATATATCGGGCAAAGGCGCCGAGATTGTCATCAATACAAAGCTGTGTGTTTCCAGCGCAGATTTTTTAAATCCCGAGTACATTGTCAGCATTGCCTATGATAAGGCAGGACTTTCAAATGATAATTATTCTATGAGTGCGGGATACAGCATAGTCAGAAAAGCTCTGTTCTTAGCTGACCTAACGACAAATTTCAGATGAACAAGCGTTATCGAAAGAAAAGCGCCTCTCAAAAAATAAGCATCTGCCGAAAAGTATTTTTGGCAGATGCTTATTTTTTTGTTACCGAAAATCGTTTTGTATTGGAGAGAAAATTTTTTTATCATATAATAAAAACAAAACTGTTTTTCATGGAGGATTTATGTTAGTAACAGCTGAATATAACCGAGAACACGCACTTGAATATGCACAAAAGTGGGCGCTTGAGCGAAACCCCCTTTTCATTGACTATGAAGGGCTTGGGGGAGATTGCACAAGCTTCGCCTCTCAGGTGCTTTATTCAGGAACGTGCAGAATGAATTTTACTCCTGTTACGGGATGGTATTTTATAACGGATGCGCAGAGAAGCGCATCATGGACAGGTGTTGAGTTTCTTTACAGGTTTATTACAACAAATTCGGGTGTAGGTCCGTACGGGAGGGAGGTTTTTGCTGACGAGGCTTTGCCGGGTGATATAATCCAGCTCTCAAACGCACAAGGAGATTTTTATCACACCCTTGTAATTATCGGCTCTGAGAACGGTGAATTTAAAATAGCGGCTCACAGTGAGGATTCATATGACAGGGCACTTTCAACATACAATTACACAGGTCTGAGATATATACACATTGACGGAGTAAGATACGACGTCTCAATTCCGAATGCATGTTTTAATGACTTGCTCGGCGGCGTAAGTTTAGGAATTGTTTAGAAATCATTAATTTATCTATGCTTGACATATATATAAAATAAAAGTATAATATATAAGACATTGAAAACGATCGGAGGTCTGCTATGGTAGATTTACTCGAACTACAAAAATCATTTATATTACAGCATTTGCATGAGGGAGATATAGCTGCTGACTTTACTATGGGCAACGGTCACGATACCGAGTTTCTGTGTAGATCCGTAGGAGAAAAGGGGCACGTATACGCTTTTGATATACAGCAAAAGGCGCTCGACTCAACCAAAGAGAGACTGCACGCGGCAGATCTTTTAGACAGAGCCACTCTTATACTTGACTCACACTCAAATGCGGCAAAGTATATCGACAAACCGCTCAAGGCATCAATGTTCAATCTCGGGTATTTGCCCGGCAGCGGAAAAAAAGAGATAACAACGATGAGAGAGACCACACTCCCTGCGGTTGAGTTTGCGATAGAACAAACCGCACCTGACGGCATTGTTCTCATTGCTGTTTACCCCGGACACGAGGAAGGGGATGCGGAAGGAAAAATGCTGTATGAAAAGCTCGGAACATATCCCAGATACAAGATCTGTTGCTCAATTTTCAGAATTCTCAATTCTCCCACGTCCCCATATTTTTATATTGTAGAAAAAAAGGGATAGGTTATGAATAATAATATTAATAACAGAAAAGTAAACCCCGATGCTGACAAACAAAGACTGCAAGCGAGGAGAAGAGCAAAACACGACAGGCATCAAGCTTTTCTCGGAGGCTTTTTGTTGTTTATGATTTTTTTTGTCACTATTATTGTAATAACCGTAATATGTATCGGATGCAGTCACAACTATACGGAACCTGATGACTCGCAGGATGCGGTTACTGTAGATTACGGGAACGGGACTATAGAGAAAAATGCATCAATGTCAACATATCTTGTTGACGGGGCTTTTTATATTAATTTTACCGAGCTTTCTCTCAGATGTGAGATGGTGATAACCGGAAGTGACACAGTACAAACCTTTACCTATAAAACGGATGACGATCGGGAATATATTACTTTCACCGCCGACTCCGACATTGCCGTTATAAACGGAGTAACGGTGCAAATGCCGTACAAGGCACTTTTGCGTACTACCGATATGTGGATAAGTGCCGATTTTGTCGAAAACTGCGTAAACGGTGTAACGGTAAACTACAACAGCAATTCGAACATTCTGAGTGTTAAACGTGATGAAATGAATGCAAGCACCCCTCAAAACCCGATATATGAGAAAATAAGCTTCATATATAACAACAGCCGTCCGATAGATACAATAACTGACAACGGCGCCGCTTCGGGAGATGTGACGACTTCCGCCAATACTGCTGTCACGACAGATACCAATGTTACGCAAACACCGACATATACCTTTAAGGCAGACCTTGATGCATACGAAGAGTATATGAACCCCAAAAACAAGGATGATTATCTCATACTTGTAAATAAAGACAATATGATAACCGACGAATATGTGCCGGAAAAGCTTACGCTTGTGTACGGTGCTTCGGGAACGGCTGCAAAATATAAAATGACATATGTGGCTGCAATGGCTTTTGAAGCAATGGTGAAAGAAGCAAAAGCGAACGGATATTCGGTAGTTGCGAAAAGCGGTTACCGTTCTTACAGTACACAGCAGGCGCTTGTTGAAGGATATACCAACCAATATATGAGTGAAGGGCTTACCTACGAGCAAGCATATGCAAAAACTCTGACAGACACAGCTCTTCCCGGTGCAAGTGAGCATCAAACCGGTCTTACGATGGACGTAAATGACATACATGAGCGCTTTGGGGATACACCGACAGGGCGCTGGCTGGCAGATAACAGCTACAAATTTGGGTTTATTCTCAGATATCCCGAGGATAAAGAGGATATAACGGGTATAGTTTACGAGCCATGGCATTTCAGATATGTAGGAAGATATCATGCAGAGGCGATGAATGAGCTTGATATGTGCCTCGAGGAATACGTAGAATATCTTAAGAAAAATAGCTGAAAAATTGTTGAACAAAAAAAGGAAGGCATTAAATCGATGCCTTCCTTTTTTGCTAAGAAAATATGTTGGATCAGAACATAATGCGCTTTTCAATATACGCCTTTACGTCTTCGATCTTTATTCTTTCCTGCTCCATTGTGTCTCTGTCACGAACCGTAACGCAACCGTCTTCAAGAGAGTCAAAGTCATATGTAATACAAAGAGGTGTGCCGATCTCGTCCTGTCTGCGATATCTCTTACCGATAGAACCCGTCTCGTCAAAATCAATGTTAAAGCTCTTTGACAGCTCATCATAAAGCTCGGATGCTTTGTCTGAGAGCTTCTTTGACAAAGGAAGCACAGCAGCCTTGAAGGGAGCAAGTGTTCCATGAAGTCTGAGCACAACTCTTGTGTCGCCCTCGGAAAGCTCTTCTTCGTCATATGCATCAACGAGCAGAGCAAGCGCAACTCTGTCAGCTCCGAGTGAAGGCTCAACAACATAGGGGATATACTTTTCGTTGGTTTCGGGATCAAAGTATTCCATAGACTCGCCGCTGTGATTTGCGTGCTGAGTAAGATCATAGTCGGTTCTGTCAGCAACACCCCAAAGCTCGCCCCAACCGAACGGGAAAAGATACTCGAAGTCTGTTGTAGCCTTTGAGTAGAAGCAAAGCTCCTCGGGAGAGTGGTCGCGGAGTCTGAGATTTTCCTTTTTCATTCCGAGAGAATAGAGGAACTGCTCGCAGTAATCCTTCCAGAAATGGAACCATTCAAGGTCGGTTCCGGGCTTGCAGAAGAATTCGAGTTCCATTTGTTCAAATTCTCTTGTTCTGAATGTGAAGTTACCGGGTGTGATCTCGTTTCTGAAGGATTTACCGATCTGGCATACGCCGAAGGGGAGCTTCTTTCTTGTTGTACGTTGAATGCTCTTGAAGTTGACAAATATACCCTGAGCTGTCTCGGGACG
This sequence comes from Eubacteriales bacterium, assembly GCA_045120955.1. Lineage (GTDB taxonomy): Bacteria > Bacillota > Clostridia > Oscillospirales > CAG-272 > JAZMZS01. The sequence goes on from JBGVFH010000048.1 coordinate 60,814, forward strand.
AAGGAAAAGCTCGCTTGTTGAGTCCTCTGTAACACCCTGATATGTCTTGAACATAAGATTGAATTTTCTTATATCGGTAAAGTCTCCTGAGCCGCATGAAGGGCAGGCGATCTTATTTTCCTTGATGTAGTCCGCCATTTCCTGATTTGACCAACCTGCAGGATTTACGTCAAGGTTGTTTTCAGCCGCATAATCCTCAATGAGCTTGTCGGCTCTGTGGCGTGTTTTACATACCTTGCAGTCCATAAGCGGGTCGGAAAAACCGCCGACATGACCGGAAGCTACCCAAGTTTCGGGATTCATGATGATAGCACTGTCAAGACCTGTATTGTATTTGCATTCTTGAACGAATTTTTTCCACCAAGCCTTTTTTACGTTATTCTTAAACTCAACTCCGAGAGGACCGTAGTCCCATGAGTTTGCAAGACCTCCGTAGATTTCAGAGCCGGGGAAGATAAAACCTCTGTTTTTGCATAGGCCTGTGATTTTGTCCATTGTCTTTTCGGAATTGTTCATTTTCTGCTCCTGTATTTTGTTTCATGTATTTTTGACATGATTATTTTATCTGTAATTTGAAAATTTGCTTATCGCTGATGAAATGTTCGGCATAAAGCACAAAATACCGTTGTTTGTTTTGTAATTTCCGGGGTATGATATTTCAACGATGTTTCCGGAATTGTACGCATATAAAAGCTCCGACAGAGAATTTATGGCGGTGATATTGACCGTGGTATCGACCTTGCTCGATGAAGAACGGTGAAGCGCCACCACATCTATTCTGTATATTCTGTTTGTGATCTTCGACATTATATTTTTTATAAGCGAGATGAGCATCTGAGATCTCTGCGCCGTGTTGGTATACCCTTGATAGTCAAGCAGTTTTATAATATCTTCTCCCTGTATAGTCTTGCTTCCTGCGGACAACACAATATTATCGCCGTCTTTAATGTCTACAGGTACATTGTATGAGACACCGCTGATGTATTCGACTATATATGACACATCCTCAAGATCGTAGATAGAGTAGTAGTCGATATCAAAGCCGGTGATAGCGGATATTTTCTTCACCAAAAAAGTAACTCCGAGATCACGATATATATCGTTGAGTGTGACCTGTTGCCCCTTTACAGTCAGGGTAAGTGAAGCGGGCAAATATGTGTAAGTATACTCGTTTTTTGCCGAGTTTCCGCGCATGATAATAAAGTCTGTGGCTTCAATTTTTTTTGAGCCTATCGAATCGACCGATAGAGAAACGCTCTTTTCGTTCTCCGGGTATCTCGCAACATCATAGGCGTTGAAGTTGCCTGCCTCGGAGGGTCTGTAGTTTGTATTTATCAAAAGCATCGAGAAGGTGTCAGAGGCTACCACGGTAGGGTCAGTCGAATCATTGTTGTTTTCGCCGTTTTCATCTGCATTTTGTTGGGGGGTATCTGCCGAAATTCCGAATACAGGCCCGAGACATTCAACAAGTATACCGCTTGCGTAATAAGCAGCCGTGCCGAAAACGGCACCGGATAAAAGCAGAGTTATAATAAAGTTTCTGAGTGAACGCAGCATTATCTTATCCCGTCCTTTCAAGAAAGTATAAAAACCTACTATTTGAGTATTATACAACATTTCTCAGACATTTGCAATAGACACTTTGTAAAAACAGCTTTTTATGAAAATATATTTTTTAGGTATTGTTTTATAAGATAAAATGTTATATAATATACAAATAGAGCTTGTTTTCGAATATAAGAGGTTAACTCTCAAAATAAAAGAGGTTTTTATGGATTTTAATTTCAGCTTGATCTTCCCCTCGATGGAAAAGCAAAAACAATCGTATAACGAGGATGTGCGCCCAAACATTACACACCGAACCTGTGATGAGCTCGGCCTTTTATATATGTTTGATATGAAAAGCTGTGATGTCTCCGACTTTTTTACCTCTGACAAGGAGGTAATGGAGTATCGCATGGAGGCCTTCCGCGATATGCTTGACAATCCCACGCTGAAGGAAGTGCTGATGTCGGTCGTGCCTGTTCTCAATGATATAACAGAGCTTCGACGTCTTGACAGCGAAGCATCCGAGACTACAGAGTCGTATCTTCTCAGCATCACCGAGATCGAGCTATACATAAGCTGCGTTGACAGACTTAACAACGGGTTGAAGGAGATCAGAGACAAGCTTTCCAGCAGAGCGTTTATTACGCTTTCCGACAGAATAAAGGAGCTTGCCGAGAGCGACTATTACAAAAACCTCAATAAAAAGCTCGGAGAGCTGACCCAAAGAGTAAGGGAGATACGCAGTATCACGGTAGGTGTCAACCTCGACGCCCAGCTCCGCCCCTCAAATGCGGGGGTACTGTCTATAAATTCCGAGCCGTTCAAGAGCGGAGAGCTTCTTGAAAAGATACTGCGGCTCAACTTCAAGGACGATGAGTACACTTGTATTGCCAGCCTTGTTCCTTTCGGAAAGGGACAAAACGAAAATACAAAGACAGCGCTCTCTTATGCTTTTAATACCGCTATAAACGATGTCTTCAAATCTTCAATTAAATCATGGAAGCATATAGTGCATGAGTATGTGCTTGACAATACGGATTTTCTTCTTCGCATCCAGCCCGAATTTGAGTTTCTTTCAAAAGGAACGGATTTTCTCCGTGCGCTGAGCAATATCGGCTGTCCTTTGTGCGTTCCTGAGATCACCTCGGAAGAGAACAAGGACTTTACAGCCAAGGGGCTTTACAATCCGTCTGTCGCCCTTCAGATAAGCGACAGCATCGTACAAAATGACATTTCGTTTGATGATGAGGGCAGGATTTTTGTTCTTACGGGTCCGAACAGAGGAGGAAAGTCTGTTATCACTTGTGCTGTCGGACTTGCGCAGGCAATGGTTCAGCTCGGTATGTTTGCTCCTGCCGAGAGCATAAGAATAAGTCCGGTAGACGGTCTGTTCACGCACTTTCCGATAGGTGCTGATGATACGATAGACAAGGGAAGACTCGGAGAGGAGTGTGTTCGTCTCGGAGTTATGTTTGACAAGATCACGGACAATTCTCTTGTTCTTCTCGATGAATCCTTTTCATCGACCGGTGCGTACGAGGCTTCGTACATAGCGGCAGATGTGCTCATGGCATTTTCGAAGATCGGATGCAGAGTTATTTTTTCAACTCACCTGCATGAGCTTTCAGCTCAGCTTGATGATATAAACCGCCGCTGCGAGGAGTTTGGTGGGGCAAAGATCGATTCTCTTGTTGCAAGAATAACAGACGGCAAACGGTGCTTCCGCATCGACAGAGTAAAGCCTGACGGAAAGAGCTACGCAAGAGATATTGCAAACAAGTACGGTCTTTCCTTCGAGCAGATAATTGACAGATACTCCTCGGCAAAGGGTGTGGCGGCATCGGAGAATACCGACAATGCATAAATAACAAACAAATCGATACAGGAGATGTATTTTATATGGAAAAAGATATTATAAACAACGAGCTTCTTGAAATCATCGAGAAGGATGCGCGGCTCACAAACGAGCAGATAGCTATCATGCTCGACAAGGATGTCGGTGACATAAAAAAGATCATCGGAGAATATACGGAAAACGGCATAATTCTCGGATACAAGGCGCTTATCGACTGGGATAAGACCGCCCGTGAATATGTAAATGCCGTGATCGAGCTGAAGATCACTCCTCAGAGAGACATCGGCTTTGATAAGGTAGCGGAGCGAATTTACAATTATCCCGAGGTGCAGAGCTTGTATCTTATGTCGGGTGCGTACGATCTTTTGGTAATACTTGAGGGTAAGACTATGCGTGAGGTAGCACTGTTTGTAGCGCAAAAGCTGGCTCCCGTCGAAGGAGTTCTCTCGACCGCTACCCACTTTGTACTTCGTAAATACAAGGATAAGGGTGTTATATACGGTCCTGCAATTATTGATGAAAGAGGAAACTGCCTGTAATGATAGACTATAGTAAAATCGTAGCAGGCAGAGCCGCAGATATAAAGCCCTCGGGAATAAGAAAGTTTTTTGATATTCTCGAAACCATGAAGGGCGTTGTGTCTCTGACTGTCGGACAGCCTGATTTCCCTACACCTTGGCATATCAGAGATGCTGCTATCGACAGCATACAAAAAGGAAAAACATATTACACCTCAAACGCAGGTACGGTTGAACTCAGAAAGGAAATTTCTGCGTATCTTTCAAGAACATTTGATATCGACTATAACTACAAGCAGATAATAACGACTGTCGGAGGAAGTGAAGCAATAGATATCATTATCCGCTCGGTCGTAGGCGAGGGTGATGAGGTCATCATTCATTATCCCAATTTTGTTTGCTATGAGCCGTTAGTACAGCTTTGCGGAGGAAAGCCCGTTATCATAGATACTGAGGAAGAAAGCGGCTTTAAGGTAACGGCAAAGGCTCTCAGAGAAGCGATAACCGATCGCACGAAAGCAATCATCATGACCTATCCGAACAATCCGACGGGTGCTGTTATGGATAGAGAGGATTGGGAGGAGATAGCGGATGTACTCAGAGATACGAACATACTTTTGATATCCGACGAGATATATTCCGAGCTTACATACGGGAAAAAGCACGTCTCTCCCGCATCGGTGTCCGACCTATATGAAAGAACAGTAACGGTCGGCGGTTTTTCAAAGGCGTTTGCCATGACCGGATGGCGTCTGGGATATGTTGCGGCTCCGTCCGAGATAATCAATACGGTGCTGAAAATTCATCAGTATGCTATCATGTGTGCGCCGACTGCATCGCAGTTTGCGGGTATCGAGGCGCTGAAAAACGGCGAAGAAGATGTAAAAATGATGGTCAGAGAATATGACCGCAGACGAAAAGTCTTGCTCTCTGAGTTTAAAAAGATGGGCATAGCGTGCTATGAGCCTAAAGGGGCGTTTTATGTGTTCCCGAACATAAAGCAGTACGGACTTACGAGCGAAGAATTCGCCGAAAAGCTTTTGTATGAATATAACTGTGCGGTAGTTCCCGGCAGTGCTTTCGGTGAATGCGGCGAGGGATTTGTGCGTATATCTTATGCATACTCACTTGAGCATTTGTATAAGGGGCTGGAGTGCATAAAGAAGATGATTTCCGATCTTCAAGACAAACCAGAGCTGAAATAAAAAATCAGATGTTAAAACAAGAAAAATGCGAGCAACATAGCATTCAGTGCTTCTCGTGTTTTTCTTGTTCTTTTTCTGCAAAAAAACTTGTCAAATTATATAATTTTTTTTGCTAAATTATTTGAAATTTTCTTATATATATGTTATACTGTATATAATAGAGAGTAATATGGCTTTTTACACCTATAAAAATTATATCGGGTGGCGTTATGAATAATTTTTTTAATTCTGTCGGGCAGTGGTTTATATCTGTCTTCAGACAAATAAAAATGATAGAGATAAACGATGTTATAGATATAGCTATCGTTTCGGTACTGCTTTATTATGCATACAAGTTTATACGGGACAGACGTGCAGGCAAGCTTGCAGGCGGTCTTGTGCTGCTCGGACTTGTGCTTACCGCAGCCGAGCTTTTCGGTTTTCAGACGCTTCGTTATATCTTTGCAAATATATTCCAGGTAGGTCTTATTGCGGTCGTTATTATATTTCAGCCCGAGCTTCGCGCAGCACTTGAAAAGGTGGGCGGAGAGTCGCTGAAGAGCATTACGAGCATAAAACCGAGGAATACTATAAACGAGCTTGAGGAAACGGTAAATACGCTGTGCAGTGCAGTTTTTGATCTTTCGGGGACAAAGACGGGAGCGCTCATCGTTCTTGAGAACACAACAAAGCTTGGAGACATCGTAAAGACCGGTGTTGTAGTAAATGCAGACCTTAATTCTTCTTTGATAAAAAACATTTTTTACAACAAGGCGCCGCTTCATGACGGTGCCATGATCATCAGAGAAATGCGTATTCTTGCTGCGGGGTGTTTTCTTCCTTTGACGGAAAGCTCGGAGCTTTCCAAAGACCTCGGAACAAGACACAGAGCGGCTGTCGGAATGAGCGAGGCGAGCGACGCAAAGGTCATCGTAGTTTCCGAGGAGACAGGTACCGTGTCGGTTGCGTATAATGGCAAGCTGAGAAGGAGATATGATTTCGAAACGCTCAAAAACGAGATAATGTCTTTTTACACGCCCACCAATATCGAGACTAAGCTGAAGGAAAAAAGAAAAGACAGAAGAAAGCCGAGAAGCACAGAAAGATAACGCACAGAAAAATTGCATAAAAAGAATGCTACCGTTTTTTCGGAAGGGAGTGCGGTTCAGTCCGCTTTCGTGAAGATGAAAAAAATCTTTAAAAAACTGAAAAATATAACAGACGGATTGTTTTTAAAGAGCACTTCGTCCAATAAAAAAGAAATAATAGCAAAGCTGTGCTGCGTTTTTTTTGCCATAGTTTTGTGGCTTACCGTGGTGGGACAGACAAACGACATCGAGCATGAAATGACATATTATTCCGTGCCCGTTACAGTTTCAAATGCTATCTCGCTTTCTGAGAACAGCGGGCTTTCTATCATCAGCGGATATGATTACAGCATAAATATAACCGTACGCGGAAGCAGAGCAAAGCTGTCGACTTATACAAGCGAGGACATTATCGCAAGTGTTGATGTAT
>JBGVFH010000049.1:0-7189 GCA_045120955.1 Eubacteriales bacterium
ATCCACGGTACACGGAACTTGATCTGCCTTTCGGGATTTACTAATCTTTCAAGCAGCGCATCGCGTCGGAACGCTTGCTCGTGTGTTTCAACCACCGGACGGAGAGAATCAAGAACTTCCTTAACCGCCTGATGAAATTCAGGCTCATTCGGATTCTCTTTTACCACTCGCTCGATTACTTCATCTACATACGACATACTGTTTCCTCCTTTATGAAAAAAGAAAAGACGCCTTTAACGGTAGGGGCATCCCCTACAACATTAAAGACGTCATTGCCTTCTTCATATATAAAATTGTTTTTGGATTCCTAAAAGTAAAATAGCGTCTTTGAGCACTTACACTCAAAGACGCCTTTGCCTTTACGCTCTGCATTATACACCTGTGAAATTTATTTGTCAACTCTTTTCTTTAAAAATTTAAAAATTCGCTTACAGTAAATAATTCATGCCGATAATTTAGAAATAATTTTGTGCAAGTTTCACAACTTGTAGAATTTGTGGTTAGGCAAATCGCCGTTTTAAAGGCCGCCTTATTGACAAATACGAATAATTAATGTAAAATATGATTGAATTAAATATATTGCAATTTTATTGGAGTGTTACCGTATGGGCATAACCAACTTTTTGCACCTCTGTATATCTTTCGGCACAGGTGCTTAAGGTTGGCTTTTTTATTTTCAGGATTAGGAGACAAATATGAAAGTTTTAAAAGCCATCAACAATAATAATCTTTGTGTTTTGGACGAGCACGGAAAAGAACAGATTGTTTCTGGGAGAGGCATCGGTTTCGGAAAAAAATACGGCGACGATGTAGATGAATCCTTGATTCAAAAGACCTATCTTATCACCGACCACTCTATTCAAAAGAGAATGATCGCCCTTCTTAGAGAAATACCTGAAGAATATTTAACATTCACCGTTGATATTGTTGAATATATAAATGCCGCTTACAGTGAAAAACTTAAGGAATCTTTGCTTGTCACATTAAGCGACCATATCGCCTTTGCGATCGAAAGAAAGCAAAACGGAATGGAATTTACCAACCCGCTGCTTGACTCCATAGCCCAATGCTTTCCTAAGGAGCTGCGGTTGGGCGAATATTGTATAGAACAAATGGATAAAAAATTAGGCATTAGAATGTCAAAAGATGAAGCCGGCTTTATTGCAATGCATATAATAAATGCACGTTTAGATACAAACATCGGCAATGTATATGATATCACAAAAATGATAAACGGATGCATTGAAATATCCGAACATTATTATAAGAAAAGCTTTGATAGGACCAATCCCTGCTATGAGAGATTTCTTACACACTTAAAATATCTGGCAGGACGTCTTTTTGAAAACAAACCCTTACCCGAGGCGTTAAGCGAAGATGATGCTTTCGCTTCAATGATTAAAAAAACGTGTAACAAACATTATAAGTGTGCATTATGCATTATGGAGTACATTTTAAAAACTTATCAGAAAAATATTTCCGAGGACGAGCTTTTGACCCTCACTATCCACCTTAAAAAAGTCAGTTCGGTAAACTGATTTTTCATATTGATTGCAGTATCGGCATGATCAGGCGCCGATCATAACGATGCTGCACAAAAAAATAAAACGGAGGAAACGATTGTGAAAGACAAAATTTTCGGGGTTTTACAACGAGTCGGACGATCTTTTATGCTCCCGATCGCTTTGCTCCCCATTGCGGGCTTGCTACTCGGGATCGGAAGTTCTTTTACAAACCCAACCACTCTTGAAGCGTACCATCTTACCAACGTCATCAAGGAAGGCGGAGTTTTATTTACCCTTCTTGATATCATGAGCAAAACCGGCAGCATTGTATTTGATAATCTTGCGCTACTGTTTGCTATGGGCGTTGCCATCGGTATGGCAAAAAAGGAAAAAGAGGTAGCAGCGCTGTCTGGTGCTATTTCTTATCTTATTATGAACACGGCTATAAGCACGCTTATTTCCGCCAAAGGCGGTGTAGACGCAATGGCCGCAAATACCACTACATCTGTGTTGGGCATTACCACGCTCCAGATGGGTGTTTTCGGCGGAATTATTGTGGGACTCGGTGTAGCGGCACTACATAACCGATTCTACAAGATACAACTGCCACAGGTATTATCCTTTTTCGGCGGCACAAGATTCGTGCCCATCGTGTGCAGCATCGTTTATCTGATCGTGGGCGTTGTGATGTTTTTCGTGTGGCCTTTGATTCAAAGCGGTATCGCCGCGCTGGGCCAGCTTGTGCTTGAATCAGGCTATGCCGGAACCTGGATATACGGTGTGATCGAACGCGCTCTTATTCCCTTTGGCCTTCACCATGTTTTTTATATGCCCTTCTGGCAAACCGAGCTTGGCGGCGCATTGTTGATAGACGGCGTCACCGTTACCGGCGCGCAAAACATTTTCTTTGCAGAGCTCGCCTCTAACTCCACCGTGCATTTCTCTGTATCTGCTACAAGATTTATGTCGGGCAAATTCCCCTTTATGATATTCGGTCTGCCCGCGGCGGCCCTTGCTATGTATAAAGCGGCTCGCCCCGAAAAGAAAAAGGTGGTCGGCGGTCTTCTGCTTTCGGCGGCTCTTACCGCCATGCTTACCGGCATTACTGAGCCGTTAGAGTTCACCTTCCTATTTGTGGCCCCCGCTATGTATGTAGTGCACTGTATTCTTGCCGGTCTCTCATATATGCTTATGCATATTTTCAATGTGGGCGTAGGCATGACCTTCTCAGGCGGTGCAATAGATCTTACATTGTTCGGAATTTTGCAGGGTAATGCTAAAACCAATTGGATATGGATAGTGATAATCGGCCTTATTTATGCCGTAGTTTATTACCTTGTTTTCTACTTTATGATCACTAAGTTTAATTACAAGACCCCCGGCAGGGAAGCCGATGACGAAGAAACAAAATTATTTACGCGCAAGGATCTAAATCTTCGAAATGAGGCGTTAAAGGCCGCCGACAAATGCACCTCAGACACGGTGAGCGCCTTAATACTGGCGGGGCTGGGAGGTAAAGCTAATCTTGTTGATTTAGATTGCTGTGCAACCAGACTGAGAATATCCGTCAGCGATCCTGCTCTCGTAAACGATGCACTTTTAAAGCAAAGCGGTGCTTCGGGTATTATTCACAAGGGTCAGGGCGTGCAAATAATTTACGGACCACAGGTGTCGGTAGTTAAATCCGATCTTGAAGACTTTTTGGATTCTCCGAAATCAGACGAGCCATTCAAATTCGAACCCGATAACACCCTATTAAAAGAAGAAAATCCCGAAACTCAAAAAGACGTGACAGCTTCATTTGAGCTAGCGGCGCATATGAACGGCACCGTTGTTAATTTGGAAGATGTTGAAGACGAGGCATTTTCCTCTGAGGTTCTGGGAAAAGGTATCGCCGTTGAGCCGATAGAAGGAAAGCTTTATTCTCCCTGCGACGGCAAGGTGGATATGGTTTTTGATACCAATCACGCCGTCAACATCGTATCCAAAGAGGGCTGTGAAATACTTCTGCATATAGGCATAGACACCGTAAAATTAGGCGGGAAATATTTTGAAGCCCATGTAAAAGATGATTGCGAGGTCAAAAAGGGCGATCTGCTCATTTCTTTTGACCTTGAGGGAATTAAAAGCGAAGGCTACAAGGTGACCACTCCTATGGTTATATGCAACACCGACGATTACACCTCGGTTGAAGCTGTTTCCCAGGGCGAAATATCCAAGGGCGATAAAATACTTGAAATTAAATAAAATCAAAGGGGCTGTACATTATGAAACAATTCAATTATACAATTACAGACGAAGTCGGCATTCACGCAAGGCCTGCGGGTATGCTAGCTAAGACGGCAAAGGGATTTCAGAGCGAGATCATCATAGAAAAAGATGGAAAGACCGTAAACGCCACCAAACTGATGATGCTTATGGGCATGGGTATAAAATGCGGTGATACCGTCACCGTCACCGTCACCGGTGAGGATGAGGAAGCGGCGACCTGCGCATTACAGGACTTTTTTGCCGCAAACCTTTAAGCTGAGAGAGGAGGCGGCGATATGTTGAAGTTTACAGGAAAAGGTGTATACGGTGCAATTGCTGTGGGCAAAGCTTCTGTTTTTTTCAAAAAGAAGAAAACCAAGATTCGCCGCACCGGTATCGTTGATATAGAAGCGGAATTCGCCCGTGTGGAAGCTGCAAAAGCCAAAGCAGCGGAGGAGCTTTCTCTTATCTATGAAAAAGCCCTAAGAGAGGTCGGCGAAACAAACGCGCAGATATTTGAGATACACATGATGATGCTTGAGGATGACGATTATAACGAGTCCATACGCCATATCATTGAGACTCAATCGATCAACGCCGAATATGCGGTACATATGACCGCCGACAATTTCTCTTCGATGTTTGCGGCTATGGACGACTCTTATATGCAGGCAAGAGCCACCGATGTTAAGGATATCTCAGATCGTTTAATCGCCTGTATGACCACAGGCGGCGAGGAATCGGTATCATCCGACGAGCCTTCGGTAATATGCAGTGACGACCTTACTCCCAGCGAGACAGTATTGCTTGACAAAGAAAAGATTCTCGGCTTTGTAACCGCCTTTGGTTCTTCAAATTCTCACACCGCCATTCTTGCGAGAACTATGAACATCCCCGCTGTTATCGGCGTAGGCCAAGAGTTTTTGACATCCATCAGGGAAGGCGATCTGATCGCTGTTGACGGATATTCCGGAGAAGTTTTTATCGATCCAGACGAAGAAACGCTGGCGCATATTGAACGCAAGAAAAAGGAAAGCCTTGAAAAGAAAGAGCTATTAAAAAAGCTCAAAGGCAAGGAAAACATCACCCTTGACGGCACAGAGATCAAAATTTATGCCAATATCGGTGGCACAGCCGATATTGGCGCGGTGCTTGCTAACGACGCCGGCGGCATTGGGCTTTTTCGCAGCGAATTTCTCTATCTTGAGGGTACCGACTATCCTACTGAACAGCAGCAGTTTGAAGCCTACAAAAAGGTGCTCGTCAGCATGTCGGGCAAAAAGGTCATAATCCGCACCCTCGATATCGGCGCGGATAAAAAGGTTGGCTATTTTAACTTAGACGAAGAAGAAAACCCAGCCTTGGGACTCAGAGCCATTCGTATCTGTCTAACCAGACCCGATATCTTTAAGACCCAACTGCGTGCCCTGTTTCGCGCATCGGTTTTCGGCAGGCTGGGAATCATGTTTCCGATGATAACCAGCACTTCGGAGCTTCAAAGTATACTTGACATATGCGATCAAGTGAGATCCGAGCTGCGCGAGGCCGACATCAAATTCAGCAACGATATTGAAATAGGCATTATGATCGAAACTCCGGCTGCTGCATTGATCAGCGATAAGCTGGCTGAGATGGTAGACTTTTTCAGTGTGGGCACCAATGATCTTGTTCAATATACTCTTGCATGTGACAGGCAAAACCCTCATTTGGAGCAGTTTTGTGATCCGCATCATGAGGCAGTGCTACACCTTATCGAGCTTTCCGCCAAAAACGCCCATAAAGCCGGTGCATGGATAGGTATTTGCGGTGAATTGGCGGCCGATACATCCCTTACTGAGACGTTTCTGCGAATGGGTATTGATGAGCTTTCGGTTTCGCCCTCCTTTGTTCTGAAACTGAGAGATACCGTGAGAAAGATCGATCTTTCCGATAAAAAATTATCAGAGGTAACGATAAATGAATATCTGGCATGATGCTTCACCCAAATCAATTTCAAAAGATAAGTTCACCGCCGTCGTAGAAATACCCAAGGGATCAAAAATCAAGTATGAGCTTGATAAGACAACGGGGTTGCTGAAAATGGATAGAATACTTTATACCTCTACCCATTATCCGGCAAATTACGGCTTTATTCCCAGAACCTTTGCTGAAGACGGTGACCCGTTGGATGTTCTCATTCTCTGCTCAGAAACTTTGGTTCCGCTCTCTATTGCAGATTGCTATCCCATAGGCATGATAACAATGGAGGACAGCGGTGCGGCTGATGAAAAAATCATCTGCATCCCGTTTAACGACCCCACATACAATGTCTATAAGGAAATATCGGAGCTTCCGGCACATATCTTTGACGAAATGAAGCATTTCTTTTCAGTCTACAAGGCGTTGGAGCACAAAGACACAGTTATTAACGACATAAGAGGAGTAGATGAGGCAAAGAAGACCATCGAAAGCTGTATTGAAAGATATATTGAATGTTACTGTAAATAGACGTTAATATCTGCATTACACCTTTTTAAATACAGACATTATTAACCTAACTCGATAAAATTTTGTTTTGGTATTGACAAAAATAAATTTTAGGCGTATAATACTTGCAAATGAGCAAAGGCGTTCATTTCAGTGTAGAAGAAACTCTACATTGAGATGAGCGCCTTTTCTTTTTATTTAATCCCGAAAGGAAAGGAACCGATATGAAAGTAGAAGGCCAAGTGCGAATCCCATCCGGATGTGCAATCGCAGCTGTTATTTCTAAAGAAGGCAACCGAATGTCCGGTGAGATGATTACCAATGCTATGAAGCCGATGCACGACCGTTCCAACGGACTTGGCGGCGGTTTTGCCGGTTATGGCATCTATCCTGAATATAAGGAATTTTACGCATTACATATGTTTTTCGACTCCCGTGAAACCCGCAAGGATTGCGAAGTATTCTTAAAGGAACGTTTTGAAATTGTTAAGAGCGAGATCATTCCTACACGCACCATTCCTGCTATCACGGATGAGCCGATTATATGGAGATACTTTGTTGCTCCGCTTAAATCCCTGCTCGTTTCGATGCAGCTTGATGAAAAGGAGTTCGTTGCTCGCACGGTCATGAAGATCAACACCGAAATGAAGGGTGCGTATGTCTTTTCCAGCGGTAAGAATATGGGCACATTCAAAGCGGTCGGCTTTCCCGAAGATGTCGGTGTGTTTTATAAATTAGAGGAATACGAGGGGTATTCCTGGACAGCACACGGTCGGTATCCCACCAACACTCCCGGCTGGTGGGGCGGCGCACATCCTTTCACTCTCCTCGACTGGTCTATCGTCCATAACGGCGAGATTTCTTCCTACGATGCCAACCGCCGTTTTATTGAGATGTTCGGATATAAATGTACTCTGCAGACAGATACCGAGGTCATCACCTATATTATGGACTATCTTGTGCGCGTA
>JBGVFH010000050.1:0-2649 GCA_045120955.1 Eubacteriales bacterium
ATCTCTTGTAAAATTAGTTGTGAGCATATCGATTCACCTCTTAGAATGTTTTGTCGCGATTATATTCTAACAGATTTTGAATCTTTATGCTCACTTTTTATTTACTTTTTGTTGAGCCACCCCAACATTTATTATAGAACCGATAAAAACAGCACCCCGTCGCAAACCTGCGACGGGGTGCTGTTTTTATGTGTTAGATAACATCAGTCTGTCCATGCATCCAAAAGTGAGGCAATACCGCTGCGGTCAAGCATTTTCGATACACTATCGACAGCTCCGTCGATCTTTATAGCTACACCGCGATCGTGAAGCTGCTCACACAGCGATAAAAATTCCTTTGCTCCTGATATATCTATCAAGGATACGCCGTCAAGGCAGAAGGTGACGTTCTTTTTTTGTGACAAAGTATCGAGCATTTCTTCGATGCTCTCCGTGTTCGCAAATATCATGGCACCGCAAATATGTACCGTCGTCTCTTCTCCGTCACTATCCGAGGTATTGATGTCAAGCTTTGACAGTTTTGCAACGGTAAGAACGAGCGCTATTACAACACCGATGATTATCGCTACCGTAAGGTCGAATACTATAGTTGCGATCATCGTGACAAGGAACTTTACCATTCCTCCCTTGAACTTGTGCGAGAAGATATATTTTATCGTTTCCCACTCGTTCATTCTCCATGAGGTAACGAGCAACACACCCGAAAGAGCAGACAGCGGAATCTTTGCCATGATCGGACCGAGCAAGAGCATTGATGCAAGAATGAAAAGCGAATGGAAGATACCGCACAAGCGTGTCTGCGCTCCCGATTTGATCGCAACGCTCGTTCTTGCTATCGCCGCAGTTGCGGGGATACCGCCGAAAAAGGGCGCAGCTATATTGCCTATACCCTGAGCTATCAGCTCTCTGTCCGCATTGAGCTTTACTCCTGTCATTCTGCCTGCGCTGGCACCGCACAAAAGGCTCTCTACCATTCCGAGTGCCGCTATGCTGATAGCGGGGGATATGAGCGTTTTGATGTTGTCAAGCTTAAAATCCGAGAGAGAAAGTCTCTGATCAAGGAAGATCGTTTTCGGTATTTCACCGACCGTGTCAACGGGAAGCGAGAAGATCATTGATGCCGCAGTCGCCAAAATAATAGATACAAGCGAGGACGGAACGATAGCATTGAGCTTTTTTGGATAGAAGACCATAAAAAGTATGACCGCAAGACCGATAATAACTGCCGTTATGTTTGGAGTGATACCGACCGCAAAATAGCTTGCGACCTTTTCAAGAGCGGAGCTGCCGCTCGAGGTAACGCCGAGGAAATTGTCTAACTGTCCGAGGGCTATCGTGATAGCAATACCCGAGGTAAAGCCTGTTATAACAGGCATCGGAATAAATGCGGTCAGCTTTCCTATATGCAATATACCGCACAGTACAAGCATGATACCTGCCATCACCGTTGCGCAAAAAACACCGCCCATGCCGTACGTCGCTACGATCGACATGAGTATCGCCGCCATGGCACCTGTAGGACCGGATATCTGATAGAACGCACCGCCGAGCGCCGCTATGATAAGCCCGCTTATGATTGCGGTAAGAAGTCCGGATGCCGCAGTCGCTCCGCTGCTGACGCCAAACGCAAGTGCAAGCGGAAGCGCCACCGCCGCAACGGTGATACCTGCCATAAGGTCGCTTACCAGCTTTTTCCCGTTGTAGCCGTGAAATTCTTTCTTTAAGTCACAAATAAACCTTTTCATATAAAACCTCGTGTCTGAGAAGCACCCCAATAAAAATACCGTGAACACTTGGCGGCACGGCAGTTTTTTGAGGCTGTCTGTCAAAATAGAATTAATGAATCATTTAATAAAACAAATTTAATCAACAATTTTATATTATATTACATATTGCAAAATTTGTCAAGCAGTCAAGCCCACTCACGGAACGAAACCGTACACAAAATAAAAAGAGGTTATCGGATATATTTGTCGCAATTTGACAAACAATAAAAATGTTTTTTTCAAATATCACTTGACAATGATGTGCAGTTATTGTATAATAGTGGGGCGAGTTTACGAGAAGGTCGCTCGCAAAGTACGGAGAAGTACTCAAGAGGCCGAAGAGGCGCCCCTGCTAAGGGTGTAGGTCGGGATAACCGGCGCGAGAGTTCAAATCTCTCCTTCTCCGCCAAAACGGAAGCACACCGAAAAGGTGTGCTTTTTCGTTTTGGTCGGGGAGATTGAACTTGAGCGCCGGCTTGCCGCGCGAGAGGTCCGAGCGCGACCGCTGCCAGACGGCAGATAAAGGGAGCGCAAGGACGGAAAAATCAACGAGCACTACGAAGGCAAACCATTGCCCGAGGAGTGCGACTATGATTTTGACTGTGCGACGGAACGCATTGCGTTCCTAGATAAATCTCTCCTTCTGCGCCAAAACGGAAGCACACCGAAAAGGTGTGCTTTTTCGTTTTGATCGGGGAGATTTGAACTCGAGCGACGGGAACCGGCAAGAGAGGGACGAGCCCGACCGCTGCCGGATGGCAGATGATGAGAGGGCGAGGAGTGACAAAACAAGGAGTATCACAAGGGCAAGGAGTTGCCTAAGTGAGACGACTATGTTTTGGATGTGCGACGGAACGCATTGCGTTCCCAGATAAATCTCTCC
>JBGVFH010000051.1:0-2608 GCA_045120955.1 Eubacteriales bacterium
AAATTTTCAGCATCAATTTTTTAAATTATTTTTCTCCTCACCTAACTGTCAAACTCCCGCGAGGCTCCCTACCTCATCGTCAGCAACGGGCTGCATCATTATTGCTGCCGCTACACCTCCGAGGGCTATTCTTTTCTGCCCGATATACCCCCTTACAGCGAAATGCTGTCTTAAAATCCGTTAATACACCGCAAGTTTCGTTTTTTTAAACTATCTTCCCAAGTTTGACACTTTAGGGTAATAATACACAAAGCCACAGACACTTACGCCTGTGACTTTTGTAGTATAAAAACAGACTTTCTGAGATTTAACCTTCTTTAATATTACGATAGAGTTTATTCATTCGTTTTGTTTCAACTATCTCTGTATCAAGGCATATACCAGCAGTCTCCTGAAGCCGGTCAGTTATGCCGTTTCGCTCGAACAGCGGTCTGTAGCCAATGCCTTTGAAGTAGTCGAACTCGATAGAGCGTAGTGCGCCGATCAGCTGATCTATCGACAGTTCCGGCATATTAAGTTGTTTCTGAAGCATTTTCAGGATTGTCATGGCTAAAAAGCACACAAGGAAGTGTGAGCGGATTCGGTCCTGACGGCGAAGGTGTACAGGTCTTGCATCAAGAAAGGTCTTTGTCGTACGGAACAGATGCTCTATCTCGTGATGGAACGACCGGGCACGGAGTACGTCTACGGCGTTGTCGTCAAGGGATGTGCCATATGCGTAATATCCGTCAAAGCGCTGTTCGTGGGCTATGGCCTTTTGGTCAAGAGCCATCTGTACTTTTGCAGCTTTCTGGCCATCCTTAGTGACATAGTCCGTAGTCACATACCGTCTTGGATCTTGTTGAGACTGCCTTGATTTTATTTGCTTGCTGTTGATTATTTTTTGAGCAGCGGATATTCTTTCTTCTCTTTTGTGACGAAGATACAGGGCGAAGTCATGGCTGTAAGTGACTATGACGCGTTCGGGACGCGAGGTCGTCTTGTCGCCCCGCAGAGTTTTATCGACTATGATCTCTTTATAAAACCGCGTGGCACGCTCGGCCTCAAGATCTATTTCATTAAGATTGAAGATTTCTTTTTCCGGATTAGCCGGGTCTATCGGAGCAAGCCCCTTGTTCCTATAGGCAACGCGCCAGCCTCTGGGGTCAAGAGCCATGTCCTGATCGGCTTTTGGCAGCGAAGGCAGCGACTGGACCGTTATATATTCCCGACCCTCGGTCATGTTATATCTACGGTTATCTTCGCTTCCAAGCCCTGCGTCGGTGCTGATGATGAACTCGTTAAGGCCGAACTTTCTCGCTACCATTTCCT
Organism: Eubacteriales bacterium; assembly: GCA_045120955.1. GTDB lineage: Bacteria > Bacillota > Clostridia > Oscillospirales > CAG-272 > JAZMZS01. Next base: position 1,312 of record JBGVFH010000051.1, read on the forward strand.
CGATTCTCTGTAAGGACGGCTGTTCGGACTCGTTTCCCGGAAAGATTATAAACGACAGCGGTATACCGTCGCCGTCCATGAGCAAGCCCATCTGGACTATCGGGTTGGGCCGGTTCTCTTTCGATTTTCCCCGCTTGCGAAGTCCGGTTATGACCTCACCGGTCTCCGTGTCAACATAATCCCTATCGTTATCTTCTATCTCGAAGTAATAGTTGGTGCAGTCATAGTATATTACACGAGTGTTTCTTTTCATTATCTTCTGCGAGTTTTGCCATACCCTGGCCTGCATGTCGTCTATGTGTGACGACAAAAGAGTCAACGCACGATATACATCTTCCAAAGCAAACGTAGTCTTGCGTATCCTTTTGCTGTTGAGCTCGCAGGTGCTCTTTTTTGAACATGGATAGAGTATACGCAAAACCACCAGCGCCTCAAGTATTTCGTTCAGACTGTATTGCACCCTAGTGCCATTCTGCAGTTCACGGCATAATTGCGGCAGTCCAAGCGCATTGTACAATGGAATGAGCATAAGATCTCCACCGCTGTATCTTGTCTGTTCACCGGCTTTTATCCTTTTTGTGGGCGACAGATCGATTTTAATAGTCTGTCTGCCGAGGCGTTCCTCCTCATTACGACGGGCCAGCTCCTGCTGCGCCCAAAGCCATGGATCCGTCACACCCTCACGCTCACGTATTTCGGCGAGGGTACCCAGCCGGAACATATTTTTCTTGGTACTTGTCCCTCGTTCGTTACGGAACGACTTCGCTATGTAGTAAATTGTGCCTTCCTTAGGCTGAGATGGAGACAAATGCATAATTTGTAATTATATTCTACAATATACTACAAAATTAGCAAATAAAATTGACGCTGCAAAATTTTCAGCATCAATTTTTTAAATTATTTTTCTCCTCACCTAACTGTCAAACTCCCGCAGGGAGGTTGGCAAGGGGATATATGAGTATTGCCGGGTCGATAATTTGTCCGATTTTGAGGATAATTGATCAAATCGTGGTGTTATTGTTCACGGATTGCAAAGATTTTTGTAATTTTGCAAATCATTGAGCAATGATGACTATACTCGAAACGACCACACACTCTCATCAGGCCGATATCGACAGCCTCAACGAGAGAATTTATAAGCGCCTGGACAGCGCCAACCCTTTGATGAGCCGCATCGTGATGTCGCTGCTGCGCACCAAAGGCAAGCAGCTGCGCCCGTTGCTGCTGATAATGTGCGCCAAAATTTTCGGCCCGGTAGACGACCGAGTCCTTGCCGCAGCCTCCGCAGTTGAGTTGC
>JBGVFH010000052.1:0-16179 GCA_045120955.1 Eubacteriales bacterium
AATACACAACGGGGCGGCATGTTATTTAACCGGCCCCCCGCTTTGAGTATTCTCGGAAAACTTTTACAAAACAGCCTTGAGGGGAAGCCGATCTTTGGCAGAGCGCATAATATATCAAACGGAAAAATACGGTTTTTAATTATTTCGGTGCAGCATATAATAAAATACAGCATAACTTCAAAAGATAAGAAAAAGCAACAAAAAACGGAACTTTTTCTTCTCTTTTTTCGTCTTTTCGGTATGGCGGGGATGTTTATTTGAAAAAAATCCAATATTTCATCTATAATTGTTTACAAGTTGTACAGGTTGCTATTTTTCGTAAAATGTTGATTTTTAGGTATACGTGTTGTATAATGTAAGTTATGGAATAATGTAAAATTGCCGTACAGATCGGCAAAATATTTTGATTTTGCGCTGAAGGGAACAAGCTGACAATGTTGATTTCTATATGTATGGTAGCATACAACGAAGAAAAGTGTATATCTTCGATCCTGAATGATATTTTGGGGCAGACATATTCGCACAGCGACACAGAGATAGTTATCGTTGACAACAATTCCACAGACCAAACGTATAATATACTTTTAAAGTTCAGAGACGAGCATATCCGTGAATACAGAGACATAAAAATTCTGAAAAATAACGACCGAATGCAATCAAGCGGTCTTAATATGGCGATAGATGCTTTTTCGGGAGATGTGTTTGTGCGTGTTGATGCGCACGCAACCATTGACAGCCGTTTTATCGAGGAGACGGTTGCGTGTCTTGAGGGCACGCATACAGGTATCAAAGAATATGTATGCGGAGGAGTCCGCCCTACCTACACGGACAGAGAGGGAGGCGCAGCGGCGCTTTTGTTGACGGCTGAGCAGTCTCGCTTCGGTGCGAGTGCGGCAAATTACAGAGGAGAGCCTGAGCGCTGTTACGTTGACAGTATATTTCATGCGGCATACCGCCGTGAGGTCATCGAAAAGGTCGGCAAGTTTGATCCGAGACTTTGGCGGACGGAGGACAACAACTACAACTACAGAGTGCGCGAGGCAGGGTACAGGATATGCTTTGAGCCTCGAATAAGAAGCGGTCAGCAGATAAGAAGCTCGCTTTCAAAAATGCTCAGACAAAAGTATCAAAACGGCTATTGGATAGGCTACACACTCGGTATATGTCCGAAATGCCTGAGCCTCTTTCATTTCGTTCCCTTTGCATTTGTCGGGGCTGTTGCCGTGACAAGCATACTTTCGGTATTCGGCTATCCGCTGCTCGGCGCACTTATGTGGGGAGCGTATGCGGCGGCAAGCATTGCGGCATCGGTCATGGCTGCGGCGGGACAAAAAAAGCTGTATGCGCACTACCTTCTTTTACCGTTTGTTTTTTTGCTGATGCATATATGCTACGGTGCCGGAACATTCGTCGGAATAGCAAAAATGCTCTTTTCAAAAAAGACGCTTGAGTGAGGATGCTATGGAGATAAAAGAAAAATATTATGACTTTTCGCCCGAGGAGCTCCGCCGTGCTCAGTTAAAGCAGCTTGAGATGTACGTGTACTTCAAGGACTTTTGCCAAAAGCACGGTATCACGTTTTTCTTTTGCGGCGGGTGCTGTATCGGGACGCTGCGCCACGGCGGTTTTATTCCGTGGGATGACGATATAGATGTTTTTATGCCCCGTGACGATTATGAAAAGCTGTATGAGCTGTGGCAAAAGGAGGAGGACAACTCCCGTTTTGAGCTTTTGCGCACGACTCCTGAGCGTTTTTGCGGAAATATTTTTATGACGCTGGTGGACAAGCACACCACTTGTATAAAGCCGTATCAAAAGGAGCTTGACATCCCTCACGGCTATCCTCTTGACATTCTGCCGCTTGACGGGTGCCCCGAGGGCTTTGCCCGTAAAAAGCAGAAGCTGTATGCGCTCGTTTATTCGCTTTTCTGTGCGCAGGTGGTTCCGCAGACACACGGAAAGGCGGTGAGCCTTGCGGCAAAGGCTCTGCTCGGCATATTCAGAGGGCAGAGGGTGAGAGCAAAGATATGGCAGTATTGCGAGCGAAAAATGACAAAGTACCGTATACAAGACTGCGAGAAGATCACGGAGCTTTGCTCGGGACCGTATTATATGAGAAACGAATACCCGAAGCGTGCCTTTGAGTCTGCGGTATACAAGCCCTTTGAGGGGATAGACTCGCCCATTCCCGTAGGCTATGACGAATATTTGAAAATGGCGTTCGGTGATTATATGACACTGCCTCCGAAAGAAAAGCAAAAACCGCATCATGATACTGTTTTTGCCGACAGCGAGGCAGCTTGCGACACATACAGAGGCATATACTTTTTGACGGAGGAGAGAAAAAAATGATATTTGCGGCAATACTTGCAGGCGGTGTGGGCAAAAGAATGCAGAGCGGAGACTTGCCAAAGCAGTTTCTCATGCTCGGAAGCAAGCCTATCGTCGTTCACACGGTCGAGGCGTTTTTGTCAAACAACAGAATAGACAAGCTATATATAGGCGTACCGTCGGTATGGTGCGGATATACCGAAAATCTCATTGACAAGTATATAAAATTCCGCCGTGAGGACGTTATCGTCACACAGGGGGGCGAAGACCGAAACGGCACGATAATGAACATTATCTCAAAAATAAAGGAGCAGCACGGCGAAGGTGACGAGCATTATATCATCACTCACGATGCTGTACGTCCCTTTGTCAGCAGCCGTATAATCAACGAAAACATCGACGCTGTGATAAAGTACGGTGCGGTCGACACGGCAGTATGTGCGGTCGATACGATAGTGGAGAGCGAGGACGGCAAATTTATAAAGGCGATACCTGAGCGCCGCTTTATGTATCAGGGACAGACGCCGCAGTCTTTTCGTCTTTCACTCATCGAGGGGCTCTATCTTTCTCTTGACGAGCAGCAAAAAACGATACTCACCGATGCGTGCAAGATCTGCGTTATGTGCAACACACCCGTATATATAGTTGAAGGTGATGTATCAAATATGAAAATAACCACTGTGCCCGACTACAAAACAGCTCAGGCACTTGTCGGAGGAATCATAAGTGATTAACCGAATTTACCGTCTCACAGCTCCTAAGATATTTTCGGTGGAGTATGAGGATATAGAAATAAAAGACGGCGTACTGCTAAAGCCGACCTATATGTCGGTCTGCCGAGCCGATCAGAGATATTATCTCGGGCAGAGATCTTCCGAGGTGCTGAAGAAAAAGCTGCCGATGGCACTTATTCACGAGTGTGCCGCAACGGTCGTGTACGACCCGAAGGGATGCTTTGAGCGGGGCGAGCAGGTGGTAGTTATACCGAACATTCCGCCAAAGGATTTTGAGGCGGGAGAGATATATGAAAATTATGCAGAGGGAAGCAGCTTTCACTCGAGCGGCGAGGACGGATTTCTTTGTGAATATGCGTGCATTGCGCACGACAGGATAGTCAGCGTAAAGAATATCGCCGGATATATTGCGTCATCTGCGGAGCTGTTGAGCGTATGCGTTCATGCGTGCGACCGTTTTTTGAAGCTTTCCCACTCGAGACGTGAGCGCATCGGCATATGGGGAGACGGCAGCGTTGCGTATTTTCTCGTTGTCGTGCTCAGACATATGCTTCCGGATGCTAAGCTGTGTGTCGTAGGAAAAAGCCGCACGAAGCTTGCTTATTTCAGCTTTTGCGATGAGGTGTACGATGCGGGCGAGCTGCCAAAGGACTTTTATATTGATCATGCCTTTGAGTGCTGCGGCGGAGAGGGAAGCTCGTTTGCCCTTGACGATATCATAAAATATATCAAGCCTCAGGGCTGTGTTATGCTAATGGGTGTATCCGAGAACAAGGTTCCCGTGCTTACGCGTATGGTGCTCGAAAAAGGGCTTGTGCTCGTAGGCTCGTCCAGAAGCGGCAGAGAGGATTTTGTCCGAGCGGCAAAGATCATGTGTGAGCGTGCAGCCATGCACAGACTTGAACGTGTTACGGACTTCTTTGGAGAGGTAAGGAGCGTCAGTGAGCTTCATGCCGCCTTTGACAGATCGCTGACAAATGAGTTTAAAACTTCGTTTTATCTTAATATTTAAGCTCATATTACGCTTGACGACAAAATATGATACTATGTAATATTTAGGCTGAATAATAAAGCCGGATGGGGAAAAACTGTGAAAAAGCTAAACAAAAAAACAAATACAAAGGCGAAAACCAACAAAAAAGATAATACCAAAGCAAAGTCCGGAGCAAAGGTATCTGTCATAAAAAAGAACAAAAGAGGAAAGATATCGCTTACTTCCTTCGGAAAGACGGTCGTTATATGTCTGTCTGTGGTGCTTGTGCTGATGATAGCTGTTTTTGTGTCGGTGCACTGCCTTATAAGCTATTATTACGGTCTGATGAACTATATAGACGTAGATGCTCAGACCACGAGAAGCGAAGAGGAGATAGACAGCATTATCGAGGCGCTCGAATCGACGGATCCGAATGTGACAAACAGCCACGAACAGGAGGAGGTCGAGAGTAATGTTCAGAGTGGACTCGAAGGCATCGATCAGATAAGAGAGCCAATCGATGGTGTCATCAATATTCTGCTTATCGGAGTTGACAACTCGGGAATACCGGGAGATAACAGCAACTACGCAACACTGCAAAACACCGACTCGATGATAGTCGTCTCTATAAATGAAAAGACAAAAAAGATAGTGCTCACCTCTCTTTTGCGTGACAGCTGTGTAGAGATAAAGAGAAACAACGGAACGACCGTTATAGGCAGACTTAATACTGCGAGCCTTTACGGTGGATACAGCACGCTGTTCGAGACGATCGACCGCAACTTCGGTATCGAAGTGGATAAATTCGTTCAGGTGGACTTTTCGTCATTTATAGATATCGTCAATATCGTCGGCGGTGTCGATATATATGTTGAGGAGAGCGAGGCTATAGAGCTTAACAGAGTTCTTCAAAGCATTAATATTATTATCGGCGACCCTATAAATTCGGGGCTGTTCACCGATACATCGGCAAAAATCAGACACCTCAACGGAAAACAGGCACTTGCATATGCAAGAATAAGATATAACAACGGCAGTGACTTTGGCAGAACGGAGAGACAGAGAAAGCTCATCATGACGGTTGCACAGCAGCTGACATCGCTCAATGTCTCACAGCTCAACAGCCTGCTGACGGCGCTGCTCGAAAAGGTCAGTACAAATCTGACACAGTCGGAGTGCGTATCACTTATGGCAAATGCCATGTCGTATCTGAGATACGACATGGAGAGTCTCGGCATACCGCAATACGGAATGTTTAAGAACATTACCGTCAACCACAAGGAAATGCTCGAGGTGGATTTCGTTGCAAATTATAAAGCGTGGAAAGAGCTTGTAACAGGCTCTTGACAGCATCGGATGGGTATGTTATGAAAAACGGATATTATGTAATTGACAGCCATTGTCACATATATCCCGAGAAAATAGCCGCAAGGGCAATTCTCGGAACAGACAGCTTTTACGGCGTGACTTCATCCGAGCACGGCACAGGCAGCGAGCTTATGGCAAAGCGGGAGGAATACGGCATCGACCGTTTTGTCGTTCAGTCTGTTGCTACAACGGCAAAGCAGGTCAGAAGCATCAACGAATTTATAGCGCAAGAGGTAGAGAAAAGCAAGGGGATGTTTATAGGGCTTGGCACCTTGTATCCCGACAGTCCCGATCTTGTATCCGACTACAAGCATCTGCGTGAGCTCGGGCTTCGCGGAGTAAAGCTGCATCCCGACATACAGCAGTTCAAGATAGACGATTACAGATGTTTAAAGATCTACGAGCTGTGTGAACAGGATGATGTTCCGATACTTATGCATACGGGAGACAGCAGGTATGACAACTCAAACCCGAACCGTCTCTGCCCGATAATGCAGATATATAAAGGGCTGCGTGTCATAGGCGCACACCTGGGCGGCTGGTCCGTCTGGGAGGAGGCGAGCCGCAGGCTGTGTGAGTTTGAAAATCTCTATGTTGACTGCTCGTCGACCTTTCCTTTTATCAGCACTGACAGAGCATACGAGATGATGCGCAGATACGGCGCTGACAAGATACTTTTCGGTACAGACTATCCTATGTGGTCGCCGAAAAAGGAGCTTGAGGTATTCTTTGAGCTTGATTTCAGCGACGAAGAGAGAAAAAAGATACTTTCAGAGAATGCTCTGAAGGTTTACGGAATAAAATAAGCGTCAAAAACAGATCGGACAGGCAAAACACACGGTTTTGCCTGTCCGATCTTTTATATTTTGCGTAGAAAAATTACAAAATCTTTCTATGTTATATTTATCCTGCAACGACGGATAAAGTCTATCGGGGCATATGACATTTTCATGCGTCGTATACCCTCACTTTCAAGGTCATCCTCCATGTTGACATACTTTATCTCGGAGAGACTGTCAGAAACAAACTCTCTGCACAGCAAATTCCATGCGCCCCATATCTCTCGTTTGGCTCTGAGCACGTGGATATAGAGCGTTTCATGCTTTATAAATCCGACGGCAACTCCCGCCGCCATGCCGTCAACGCATAGAATACCCGCACGCATACAGAGCCTATTTAGATTTTTCAGTGAGTCATACACGATATCCTTGCCTGCCTGCCAATATTTTGATGTGACGGGCTCTTCTCCTGAGAAAAGCTCATCGGCAAATGCGAGTGCAGTCTCGATGTCTGCTGCGTCCTCTATTCTTTTATAGCTGTAGCTTTCGTGTTGGCGCTCGAGCTTTCTTATATTTGTTCTGTGTGTGTGGTATTTACTGCCCTTGAGGCTTGCCAGACTTTCGGCATCGTATACATAATCGTACAATCTGTCAGTTATCTCGTATTCACAGCCGAAGTGCCGTGCCGCCGTTTCGGCATCATCTTTTGTAATGCCGCCGAGTATAAACGGTATATTGTTCTTTTTTGTATAGCTGTAGAGCATATCGAGTGAGCGCTCCGCATCTCCCGTCGGCATGAGAAATTCCCGTGACAGCCCGTCCTCCGACAGCACCGAGACAAACAGCCTGCCGTCATGCAGACATATTTGCGGCGAGTACAGCTCCCTTATACCAAACAGCAATCCGCCCGGAGTATAGTCGCACAGCATACTGCCGCTTTCTTTGAGTATCGGTGTTATTTCTGATAGAGCATCCACAGTAAGCGGTGAAAAATCAAGCTCCGTGATCCCTTGCTCTGCCTGTGTTTGTTGCATTTTCTGTCGCTTCCTTTGCTATTATATATTGCTTTGATATTTTTCTCTGAATTCATGCTCGGTCATGCCCCATAGCTGCAGGTCATGGTATTTTCCGCCATGATAAAACATCTCACGCATACAGCCCTCCTTCTGAGCGCCGAGCGATGCGTGTAGCTGTTGGCTTGCTTTGTTTTCGCTGAGTATACGGGCGTTGTATTTGTGCAGTCTCAGCTCGTTAAAGCAGTAGTCGAGCAGTATCAGCAATGCTTTTTTAGCATAGCCTTTGCCCCTCTCGCTCTCGCATATAAATGACGCTATCTGAAAGCTGCCGCCTCGTTTGTCTATATCGTAAAGGTCAAGAGAGCCTACGACACGCTCGCCGTCCGCAATGATGGCAAAGTCCGTCCGTCCCTTTTTTTCGGCTGTGCGCAAAAAACGTGAAAACCGCTGTTTTGCGCTGAGCTTGTCTATGGGAAGCTCGGTCTCTGTGTAATACAAAAAGCGTGTTTCGCTTTCAAAATAATTTTCGTAAAAATATATCCAATCGGATGCCTGCGCAAGACGCAGGGTAATATTATCCTTTTTCCAAAAGTAAGACATATGCTCTCTCCGTTTTTTGTATTTGCGGTTATTTTACTCAGTATGTTTAAATTTTATCATACACGTGATAAAAAGTAAATTCAAAATTCTGAAAAAGATGAAAAAAGCAGCTCGCTTTGGGTGGGTATTGCTCGGCGTATATCGTGTGAACAGGCAGTATATCGTGTCAACGAGAGTTCAGATTGACAACACGGAATTTTTGTGTTACACTTAGTGTAATACCGATGACAAAAAATATCCGAGCAAAAACAGCCTCGCTTTTGCGTCTGCCGCTGTTTTGCAACGGACTTCTTTGACTGATAGATGAGGTGGACATGAGAAGATTTGTAAGAACGGTCTGCGCACTTTTTGCTTGTGTCATAGTGCTCGCACACCTATGCGTTTTTGCCGGAGCGGCAAACGGTGAAGCGGCAGTTATGCTTGACACGGTCAGCGCCATGCCCGGGCAGAGAGTTACAGTAAATATGACTCTGACAAAAAATCCGGGAATTACGGGACTTCGTTTTTTCGTTTATTATGATAACAGCAAGCTCACGCTTGAAAGTGCCGAGTATACGAATATCGGCGGAGGCGGACTTGTTGACATCAATACGGAAAACGACCCTGTTGTGCTTTTGTGGAACGTCGGCACGTATGAGTTTACCGAGACGGGTGTGCTTTGCACTTTTTCCTTTAAAATAAAAGAGGGTGCGCAGTCGGGTACGGTGCCGCTGAGCGTTACATACGAGCGCGGCGACTGCATTGACCTTGAGCTGAAAAATCTCGCAATGGATATAACCGACGGAGCGGTAAACATTCTTTATGACTCAACTGACTGTTCGCACGAAAACACCGAGCAAGTCACCCTTGAGCCCTCTACCTGCGTAAAGCAGGGCAAATATGAGGTAAGGTGCAAGACCTGCTCGAATGTTGTGGCATCGGGACTGTTGCCGCTGTCATCGCATGAGTACGGACCGCTTGTTGTGAAAAAGGCACCTACCTTTACTCAAACGGGGCAAAAGGAGCAGACCTGCGGTGTATGCGGAAAGGTCAGGACAGAAGAGATACCTGTGCTCGAGGAGGCGAACACGGACACCGTGGCTGTCAGCACACAGGATACGGGTACTGCGGACAGCGTCAGCGCCGACAGTACACATGAGAGCGAGAACGCCGTGCCGATAGAAACAGCGGTAGCGACGGGTGACAATACCACGCTTCTCATTATCGCTTTGGCTGTTGCGGCGGCATTGATAGTTTTGCTTGTCTTGCTGAAAAATAAACGGTAGGGCAGTTTTTATATCGCACATGGGCATTACTGCCTAAAGTACGGAGATCCTTATCGTAGAACTTTGCATTTCATAACGAGAAAACTCCCATAGACCCGACAAAGGTCTGTGGGAGTTTTATTTCTGTATTAACTTTTCCGACAGCCTATTGACGTTTTTCTATCCTGCTGCAAATAATTCGGGTCATCCTAATATCGCCTTTTCCGCATATTCATCAAAAAGCTTTTGCATTTCGGGGGTGAGAGCGCAATGCCCACGGTCTGGTACGGTGTGGTATCGGACGTTTTGGTACTTTGACAATTCGGCAACAAAACGCTCGCTGTGCGCATGGATATTTACCGCACGGTCCTCCTCACAATGAAAAATACAGTAATCCGCCCTCGGCATCTTGTCCGCCAGATGAAGAGGAGAATGTGCTCTGAGCGCCTCGTCCATGCTCATCTCACAGTTGTGGTATGCACTGTAAAAGCTCCTCGGAAGATCCGGACGCTCGGTAAAATGAAACGGCACGTCGCATACGGGGCAGTTTGCTATGCAAGCGACGGGCGTGCGCTTTGCATACACCATGTAGGTAAGCGCACATTGACCGCCCATACTGCCTCCCGTTGAGACTATCGGAATATCGTTCGGCAGAGAGTAGTGAGATATCAGAGCGTCTATCACCTCGTCCGTATAGCTGACAGCTTCCTCGTTCATCCAGCTCCACGGGTTTGTATACGGAACAAAAAATGCAATGTTATTCTCGGCATAGCGCATAGCCCGTGCTACGGTGGGCTTAAGTGCTTCGATCGTTGTATCGTCGCTTATCATCTGAGCGGCACCAAGCCCACGAAACGATATAACGATACCTTTGATCTTTCCTTTGCAATGCTTGTCATTAGAGTACGCGAACATCTCAAGATCCTTATAATTTATAATCTTTTTCACTGTTTTTATACCTCATAATTTATAATCTTTTTCATTGCTTGTATACATCAGAGACGAGTTTTGTTATATGCATCGCTATTGTTGCCGCTGTTTTTTTCTTTTAGCGTGAAGGCTTTATCCTAGGATAGCCTTGTGGAAGGTCTTTTTGCCTTTGCGCAGCTTTACTCCGCTCGAAAGAGCCTCGGCGCTTATGCTCATGTAGACATCCGTTACTTTGTCGTCTCCGACAAAAACGCCTCCGCCCGCAATGAGCCGTCTTGCCTCGCTCTTTGAGGGAGCGAGAGAGCAAGCAAGCAGCAGATCCATGATGCCGATAGCACCGTCTGTGAGCATCTGCTCGGTGATGGTGGTGGTGGGCATATTTTCATCATCAGAGCCGCCGCCGAAAAGTGCGTGAGCCGCCTGCTGTGCCTTGTCCGCTTCTTCTTTTCCGTGAACGATAGTGGTAAGCTCATATGCAAGTATTTCCTTTGCACGGTTGAGCTCAGCACCTTCCCATTTATCCATTTTGTCGATCTCTTCGACAGGGATAAACGTGAGCATGCGGATGCATTTGAGCACATCAGCGTCTCCTACGTTTCTCCAATACTGATAAAACTCAAAGGGAGAGGTTTTGTTCGGGTCGAGCCAAACTGCGTTTCCTGCGGTCTTGCCCATTTTTTTGCCCTGTGAGTCGGTCAGCAGAGTTATGGTCATTGCGTGCGCATCACGGCCGAGCTTCTTTCTGATAAGCTCGGTACCGCCGAGCATATTCGACCATTGGTCATCTCCGCCAAACTGCATATTACAGCCGTATTCCTTAAAGAGATGATAAAAGTCATATGACTGCATTATCATGTAGTTGAATTCAAGAAAGGACAGACCCTTTTCCATTCTCTGCTTGTAGCATTCTGCTCTGAGCATATTGTTTACGGAGAAGCACGCACCGACCTCACGCAACAGCTCTACATAGTTGAGTCCGAGCAGCCAGTCTGCGTTGTTTATCATCATAGCCTTGCCATCGCCGAACTCTATGAAACGCTCCATCTGACGCTTGAAGCACTCGGCGTTATGGTCGATATCTTCCTTTGTCAGCATCTTACGCATATCGCTTCTGCCCGTGGGGTCGCCTATCATTGTGGTACCGCCGCCGATAAGTGCTATCGGCTTGTTGCCTGCCATTTGCAGACGCTTCATGAGAGTCAGCGCCATGAAATGCCCTGCCGTCAGAGAATCGGCAGTACAGTCAAAGCCGATGTAAAACGTGGCTTTTCCGTTGTTTATCATCTCTCTGATGTGTTCTTCGTCCGTCACCTGAGCAATGAGCCCTCTTGCGACAAGTTCTTCGTAAATTTGCATTTCTTTCTCCTTTATATATGTGTTGTATTTGTTTGTGTGTTTGTGCGGCGAGAGGATGTGGCGTGCACTGCCCGCTAAAACAAAAACAGCCCTCTGCAACCGTAGCTGCAGAGGGCGAATGATATCGCGGTACCACCTCTTGCTCGGATACACCTCACGGAATATCCCTTTGTGAGTACAAGACTCTGTCGCTGTAACGGGCGAACCCGTCAGCCCCTACTGCAATTTTCAAGGCTGCTGCTCGGGAGTGTATTCATGCACGCTTTCCGAGTCCTTTCACCCGCCGGACACTCTCTGAAAGAAAGTTTGATGCACTACTTCTCTCCGTCATTGCATTATTGTGTGTATCATAACACATTTTTTCAAATAAGTAAAGAGGAAATTTAAATTTTGTCTATCTCAACCGTGTGGATGCTCGGAAGAGTATCGCTGTCAAGAAATATCTTTGCTACTGACTCAAAGTTTGCGGGGTTGTCGCTGACGTATATTTCCGTTTTTCCGTTGCCGCCCATATCCTTGCAGAAGGAGTACAGTTCATGTGCGGCGGCACTTCCGCTGTTGATAAGCTTGACCCCTTCACCGAGATAATCGGCTATATGCCCCGCTATTATCGGAAAGTGCGTACAGCCGAGGATGAGCGTGTCGGCACCGAAATCTTTTATCTTTGCGAGATACTCTGCAACCGCAAGCGAGGTTATCTCGCAGTTCTTTTCTATAAAGCCGTTTTCGACAAGCGGTACGAACAGAGGGCAAGCAACCTCGACCACCTCGGCTGATGAGTCGAGCGCCGCTATCTCACGTGAAAAAGCACCGCTCGATATAGTGGCACCCGTGCCGATAACGCCTATTTTTTTGGTTTTTGTTGCCGCTACGGCTTCGCGTGCCGCCGCCTTAACTACCCCCGTGACCTTGACAGGGTATTTTTTTTCTATGTGCGGCAGAGCCACAGAGCTGACAGTTCCGCAGGCGGCGAGAATTCTGTCCGCTCCCTTGGACAGCAGAAATCTGATATCCTCGTCGGCATACCTGAGCAGTATGTTTTTTGACCTTGTGCCGTACGGGACTCTGCCCGTATCACCGAAGTATACGATGTCGCACTCGGGACACAGCTTGCGCAGTTCCTTCAGCGCCGTCAGCCCCCCGAGCCCGCTGTCAAATATTCCTATCATAATATATGTACCGTTAGGCGTGAACCCCTTTTGCAAAAGGGCTCACGCACCCTTCCCCGAAAACTGTTTTAAAATGGGTGGATCTTGTTGTTGCTCTTGCTTTTTTTGCGGTCCCTTGAACACAGCCATGCTCCGCTCAAGCACCGAAACGCAGGCTTTTTTTGATATTCCGTGTGAGCGCAAAGTGCCGTTTGCATCAGCATTCTCCGAACAAAAAGTTAAAGAGCGGATTGTCTACCGATCATTTGCCCTTTTTCATTGCAAGCTCACAGAGTCTCTCGCACAGCTCCGTGTAGCCCAGCCCCACAGCCGCCGCCATCTGCGGCAAAAGCGAGGTAGGTGTCATGCCGGGCAGGGTGTTTGCCTCAAGGCAGTAGGGCTTGCCGTCTTCGCTTGAAATAATAAAGTCAAATCGAGCGTACATACCGAGACGCAGAGCATCAAATCCACGCCTTGTAGCTTCTGCCATCGCCGCATACTCCTCGTCGGTTATCGGTGCGGGACACAGCTCCACCGTTTTGCCCGACTGATACTTGTTTTTATAATCGTAAAAGCCGTCTGTAGGTATTATCTCTATTGCGGGCAGGACCTCGCCGTCAAGAATTCCGACGGTCATTTCTCTGCCGCTTATCTTTTTTTCACACATAATCGTCTGCTCATATTTTGCGGCATCTGAGAGCGCTTTCTCCAGCTGCTTACGGTCGTGTACTATAGACACGCCAACGCTCGAACCGCAGCTGTTCGGCTTTACAACGCAGGGGTATCCTATCTCTGCCTCTGCCCTCGCAACAGACTCGGCTGAGCCGTCACGCAGCATGACCCAGTCCGCTGTTGTGATACCCGCACTGCGGAGCATCTTTTTCGAGATATCCTTGTCCATTGCGAGCAGACTGCCGACATAGTCAGAGCCCGTGTATCTGTGAATTCCGTAATTGTCAAGAGTTGCCTGCAGCTGTCCGTTTTCTCCCATAGCTCCGTGGAGTGCGAGAAAGACTACATCAGCCGCACGGCATACGTCGAGCACGCCGTCGCCGATATTGATGCGTCTGCCGCCGTTTTGAGCAATAACCGTCTCAAGGTCAGGTGCCGACTCTTCTACCGAAAAGCTATGCTCGGTGTTTTCGAGGAAAAGCGAGTTTATATCGCTTGTGTCAGCGTTTTTGTAAACGTCAAGCAACGCCACGCTGTGGCCTGCTTTTGAAAGTGCGTTTGCGATAAGAGAGCCGGATGTGAGCGAAACATCACGCTCGGGGCTGAGCCCTCCGGCGAGAACTGCTATTTTCATATTTGGATTGCTCCTTTGCCATTGTGTATTATTATCGGTTGTATATCTGCCGTGTCAGACTTTCGGTTTTATTATTGCTACTCTGGGGTTGCCTGACATATCGTAAAAGATCTCACACCCCATACCGTATGCCTCTGCCTCCGTTTTTATGCTATCCTCTTGGTCATACCCGATCTCAAAGGCAAAAAAGCCGTTTTGTTTGAGATTTTCAGTATAGTTTTTGAGTATAAAACGGTAAAAGCACATGCCGTCCTCTCCACCGTCGAGCGCAATTTGCGGCTCGTGCAAAACCTCGGGGGACAGCTTTTTCACCACGCTTGTGGGAATGTAGGGTGGGTTTGAAATTACAGCGTCGAATTTGCTGTCCTTTAACGGATGGGTGAATATGTCGCAAACAAACAGGTGCAGTCTGTCGGAGATGCCGTTGAGAAGGGCATTATTTTGCGCCGCCTGCACGGCACGCTCGCTTATGTCGGTTGCGACCGCTTTGATATCGGGGCGCATTGAGAGCAGAGAAATCGCAATACAGCCGCTGCCCGTGCATAGGTCTGCTATGACCGCCCCCTCGGGTAAAAGCTCTGCCGCCTTGCTTACAAGAAGCTCCGTGTCCGCACGGGGAATAAGGCAGGCATCGTTTAACAAATATTTTTCGGAACAGAAATACGCATATCCGAGTATGTACTGCAGCGGCTCCCGTGCCTTTCTGCGTGTGAGCAGCTCACGGAGCTTTTCCGAGTCGTAATCTCTGTCGGGCGAGCACATCTGAGCTGCGGCTGATACTCCGAACAGCTCCTCAAGTATTACCTTCACTTCACTCTGCGGCTCATCTGAACCGCATTCCTTTAAGAAGGCTGCTATCTCACGTCTGGTCATTTTACTCGGCTTCGTTTGTGCTGCTGTTTTTGCTCTCAGACGCTGTTGTTGTATCGCTGCTGTTTGTGTCTGCGGTGCTTTTTGTAACACCGTCCTCGGCAGTATCGCCGCCAACAGCCTCTTTTGCGCCGTCCTTGACAGCACTTTCAAGGGTATTTTCGCCTTCTTCGGGCGGGAATTGGTCGGGCATTGCCGCTTTTATTGCCGCTATGGCGACCTCGAGCTGTTCAAGGTCAGGCTCTCTTGTGGTAATGCGCTGCATCCACAGTCCGGGCGCTGAAAGAATTGAAACTATCGGGTTGTCATGCTTTCCTGCGTACATTATAAATTCAAACCCGATGCCTACAACGAGCGGCACAAGTATGATCTTTGATGCCCAGTAAAGGAACAGATTGTCGGCAAGCGCAGAAAAAAGCATACGTGTGGCAGTAAAGATGAAAATGCTCAGTATCATTATAACGAACATAAAGCTTGTGCCGCAGCGGGGGTGAAAGCGTGTATGCTTTTTTGCGTTTTCCGCTGTAAGCTCGTCGCCCGCCTCGTAGCAAGCGATACTTTTGTGCTCGGCGCCGTGATATTCAAATGTGCGGCGTATGTAGCTCATCAGCGACACAAGATATATATATAATATGAAGATTGCTATGCGGATCACGCCTTCGATAAGTGCGAAAAGGTTGAGTTTTGACAAAACTCCGCCGCACAGCGAGTCTATTCCGCCGACAACAGCGGAGGGAAGAAGAATAAACAGCCCCACGCCGAGTATGACACCCAACACCATTGATATTGCCATCACAACATCAAGGATGTTTTTGCCGAAATGCTTCTCTACCCATTTTTCAAACTTTGTCGGCTCTTCTTCGAATGCTTCCCCAACAAAAGCGTCTGCCGATATGTTGAGAGTTTTGAAGGACAGCTTCATCATTTCAACAAAGTTGACTATGCCCCGCAGGACGGGAATGTTGAGTATTTTGTGCTTCTTTCTTACAGATACGAATCTGTCGTTTACTACAGTTATGCTTTTGTCCTCGTTTCTGACCGCAACGCTGACATTTTCTCCGCTGCGCATCATAACGCCCTCCATTACTGCTTGACCCCCGACCTTTCCGAGGCGTTCGGGGCAGGGACAATTTGTTTTTTTCATATAAAAGAACTATCTCCTTGTATCATTTATATATATTTATTGCATCCCAATGCTTGCGTTGATAAAACAAAGCTGATCTTCATGCTGTGAAAACAATTATACCATGTAAAAACGGTAAAATAAATAGGTTTTTCTCAAAAAAATCAAAAAACTTTAAAAAAATTCAAAAAAGGTATTGACAAAGAGGGGTTGAAGGTGGTATACTAACAAAGCTGTCAGCGAGGAGCGGACAAGCCGAGAAAAAAACTTAAAAAAGTTTTAAAAAAGGGCTTGACAAACTCAAAAGGCTGCGGTATAATAGAAAAGTCGCAGCCGAGAGGCGAACGACGGTAGGTCATTGAAAATTGAACAACAAGACGAGAGAGAAACACAAAGAAGTT
>JBGVFH010000053.1:0-2377 GCA_045120955.1 Eubacteriales bacterium
GATTTTTCCAAGACTGACAAGAACTGAACTTCTGTACAACAAAAAAAGAAAAAATAAGGTAGGCAGGCAACAGAAAATGTTGTCTGTTTTTTTTTAGCCAATCGTTTAGAAATAAGCGGTTGGCTCTTTTTTTATTTCTCAAAAAGTAAGGAGTGTGAGAACATTGTTATTTACAGAAAACCGGTATGACCGCAGCATCGAAAGCATGATGAAGGGCATACCGAACTTTTACCCGAGAGGTTCGGGAATCGTCGTGACCGGCAGATTTGAGTATACCGCAGACATGTGCGACTGCCGGTTGTGCGAACATTACGGAGGTAAGCTGAGAGGCTGCAAGGTTCCTCGCTGTGTTTGCTTAGAGGAACGGATCGCCGTCGGCGTCGCTTCACTCAAAGAGGTAATGAAAGAAACAATGTCTGAAATCAAGCACAGCGGGTTTCTCCGCCGACTGAGAAAATATATAAAGGAAAGCGAGGTCATCCCCATGACATTCTTGAACGAACAGCACAGACTGAGTTTTAACACGGCACTCGACAGGATCGGAAAGTATGACAGAAAGAACTGTGCGCTGGTTGCGGCGTTATATTTGCTGACAGCCGATTTCCGACTATGGAATCAGGCGCGGCGATACGTCGAGAACGCACACAGGTTCAGTATTGAGCCTGTGTGCGTTTTTGAAATGTTGGAATAGTTCTTTATGAATGGTATGAGGTATGTTTTATCATGTCATTAAGGTCAACGAGCAGACGTTTTCATTATGGTTATTTGAAATTTTTTTGGGTCTATCCTAAATTCTGTGTAAATTCTAAATCGCGGTGCAAAATAGAGCAAAAATTATTATTTTGGGGCGTAAGCCCCTTGTCAACATTATAAGCGGGAAACGGAATGCATGTCAAGGGCGGCGGCTCGAGCCGCCGTTCATTTTACCCTTGACGTGCAGGCCGTTTTCTGCTACTTGGGCTACTCGGGGAGCCTCTCCTCGAAGAAGATCGTCAGTTGGGCATAAATCTTGCTCCAGTCCTGTCGGCGTCCCGTCCATTTTTTGGTAATGTCCGTCATCGCCAGATACAGCATTTTCAAAAGGCTGTCATCAGTCGGAAAAACGGACTTGGATTTTGTCACCTTGCGGAGCTGCCGGTTGAAGCCCTCTATGGTGTTAGTAGTGTAAATCAGCCGTCTGACCTCCTGTGGGAATTTGAAATAGGTGCTCAAATTTGCCCAGTTATCCCGCCAGGACTGCGAAATCTTGGGATACTTTTTGTCCCAGTGTTCCGCAAAAACATCCAGCGCGTTGAGTGCTGTTTCTTCGTCCACGGCGGCATAAACGGCTTTCAAATCAGCCATCAGCGCCTTCAGATCCTTGTACGACACATACTTGCTCGAGTTGCGTAGCTGATGAATGATACAATTTTGTATTTCCGTCTTGGGAAATACCGCCTCGATCGCAGATGAAAAACCGGTCAGATTATCCGTGCAGGCGATGAAAATGTCCTCTACACCGCGATTTTTCAGCCCGTTGAGCACTGTCGCCCAGAACTTGGCGCTCTCGTTCTCTCCAACCCACATTCCTAATACATCTTTGCGACCATCCAGATTGATTCCGATGGCGATATAGACTGCTTTCTTGATGATTCGACCCTCGCTGCGCACATGATAATGGATGGCGTCCATGAATACAACCGCATAGATTGCCTCCAGAGGACGCTGCTGCCATTCTCTCGCAACAGGAAGGATCTTATCTGTGATACGGCTTACTGTCGTGTCGGAGACTTCTATGCCGTAGATATCGCGGATATGCTCCTCAATATCCGAGGTTGTCATGCCCTTGGCATACATGGACAGGATCTTTTCCTCAATGTCCTGGCTGATGCTGGTCTGGTTCTTTTTCAGAAGCTGCGGCTCAAATTCTCCCTTTCTGTCTCGCGGAACAGACACCTCAACATCACCGAAGCTGGTGCGCAGCGTTTTGCTGCTGTGACCGTTACGGCTGTTGTCCGTGTTCTTATTCTTGTAGTCGTACTTCGTGTAGCCAAGCTCATCGTCCAATTCTGAGTCCAAACCGTTCTCCATGAATTCCGCGATGGTTTCCTTGAATAGATTCTGAATATCCTCCATGCTGCTAATCTCGCTGATTTGTAATAGCTCACGGATTTTTTCTCTTCTCGCTTGTTCTTCCGGGCTGCGTTTTCTTCTGCTCATAATTTAAAACCTCCAATATGGTGCTTCTATTCTACACCATATCGGAGGTTTACACAATATTTGGGATGGTCTCACTACATCAGCCTTTGCGTTAGTTTTTTCGTCAGAGTAGTTTTTTCAGTTGTGCCCAACTCAATAAAAATCCATGTTAAGTCATACATGCTAATCTAATAGCCAA
>JBGVFH010000054.1:0-25176 GCA_045120955.1 Eubacteriales bacterium
CTCTCTACTGTCGCTTATCCGTTGAAGATATAAAAGACGATAAAGGCAACAAGAAAAGCAAGGAAGATGAGTCAAACTCAATAGCAAATCAAAAACAAATATTACTTGACTACTGTAAAAAGCATAATTACACGAACACGATGTTTTTCGTGGATGACGGAATATCCGGCACGAGCTTTGAGCGAACCGATTTTCAGCGTATGCAGAGAATGGCTGAAGAAGGTAAGATTTGCAGAATTATTGTAAAAGACCTATCACGCTTCGGGCGTGAGCAGGTTGAGGCTGGCAGGCTGACGCAGATAGTTTATCCATCACTTGGTATCACGTTTATCTCCATACAGGAGAATGTGAACAGTACCACGGGCGAAGGTATGGAAATGCTTCCGTTTTACAATATATTCAACGAATGGTACGCAGCACAGACTTCCAAGAAAATCCGTACGGTATGGCAGTCAAAAGCGGATAACGGAAAGCGTATATCTCCCACTGTTCCGTATGGGTATATGAAAGATCCCGATGACAAGGAAAAATGGCTGATAGATGAGCCTGCCGCAGAGGTAGTACGAAAAATCTTTGCACTATGTCTTGCGGGGCGTGGTCCGTTACAGATTGCAAAACAGTTAGAGGAAGAAAAGGTTTTAGTACCTTCCGCCTATTATGAAAGCGTAGGCAGAACACACGCTCAAAAAGTGCCGAGTGGCTACTGCAAATGGGATCAAAAAACGGTTGTGCATATCCTTGAAAACAGACAGTACACGGGATGTGCAGTAAACTTCAAAAGCACTACCGTCAGTTACAAGGTGCATAAGGTGGTTTACAATCCCGTTGAAGATTACCAAATCATACCGAATATGCAGGAACCGATAATTCCCGAAGAGCAATGGTTACGAGTGCAGGAACTTCGTCAGCATCGCCGCAGACCTACCGCAACGGGCAGGACAAGTTTGTTTTCGGGATTAGTTTACTGCCCCGATTGCGGAGCAAAACTGCATTTTGCCGCCGCCAAAAGTATGACACGAAATCAAGAACACTTCCGCTGTTCCAACTACAAATCAGGGCGTGGAACTTGTACTGTTCACTATATCCGTGATGTCGTGCTTGAAAGGATTGTGCTTGAAGCCATCAGCGAGTTAGCCGATTTTGTGAAATGCCACGAAACCGTATTCCTCTATATGCTTGCGAGAAAAACAAACGCTATGAGACAGAAAGAATACAAAAGACTTCAAAAATCGGTGGAGCAAGGCAAG
Organism: Eubacteriales bacterium; assembly: GCA_045120955.1. Taxonomy (GTDB): domain Bacteria; phylum Bacillota; class Clostridia; order Oscillospirales; family CAG-272; genus JAZMZS01. The sequence goes on from JBGVFH010000054.1 coordinate 1,248, forward strand.
AAACGAATTGCAGAGATTGACGGGCTGATGAAGAAAGCTTTTGAAAAGAACGTAAACGGTATTCTTTCAGATGAAACAGTTGCAAAAGTGCTTCAAGATTATGAAAACGAGCAAAAGGCACTAACGCAGGAAGTCATTGACAGTCAGCAGGCGTTGGAGAATGCCAATCAAAAGGTAACGGATTTAAGGCTTTTACTTCGTACCTTGAGGGAAATGACGGAGATTAATGAACTTACCCCAACTCTTGTAAATTCCCTTATAGAGCGTATTGAAGTCCACAATAACGACAAGTCAAGCGGTCATTGTTATGTAAAAGTTGATATTTACTTTACAGCGGTAGGAATGATTGATATTCCGACTGAGCAGGAAATCCTTGCTATGATGGAAGAAATACGGGCAAACCCGCAGGAATTCCGTTTCGTAGCATAAGGACAAAAGAATACGGTGTAACCCATTTTACTGAGTTACACCGTACCTTACATAAAAACTTCCTTACAGGGCGTTGCCAAATGCAAAATCAGCATTTGGGACAGCCCCTTTATTATAACCTATTCAATTATTCGTAATCTACGACGTTTACCCAAGAAAGGAGGAATTCTCTTTCTTCTTCTTTGCCCTTTACGGACTGGGAAGCTGCAACTATCGGAAGCCACTTCTGAATATACTGCTTTGCAGTATCGGACTTTTTGCAGAAAAGATTGAGATATTTGTCTGCTATCTCGGTTTCCTTGTTGAGGCAGAACAGCAGATATGTGCGTGCAACGTCTGCACTTGCGTTACCCTGTGTTGCGTGTGCCCAGTCGATTATATACGGAGTGCCGTCTTCTGTTATGATAATGTTTGAAGGGTTAAAGTCTCCGTGGCAAATTTTGTTGTGCTTGGGCATGCCTTCAAGACGGGTATGAAGCTCATATCTTGTTGTAGCATCAAGGGTGGTCTCGTGTATTTTTCTGTTCATTTTATCCTTGAGCTTGCCGAGCATGGGAGCGGTCTTATTATGAACGCTCATCTGCAGATCAACAAAGAATTCAAGATACTCGTCGATCTTTTCGGGATTTTCTGCCATGAGCTGTGCAAGTGTTTTACCCTCAATAAACTCGGTCACGATCGCCCATTTTCCGTCAACCTTCTTTACTTCGAGAATTTTCGGAATGTTAAGGGATGTTTGCTCTACTCTCGCCTGATTGAGCGCTTCGTTGAGCACGTCTGCCTTTGAGTAATTTTCATCAAACACCTTGACTGCCGTGTTGTTTTCACGGTAAACCATTTTCTGAGGTCTTACTGCTATTATTTTCATTGCATCCATGTTCAAAAATCCTCCTTTTTTATTTTCCGTAGTAAGCGTTGAGATACATCTGCTTGATCTCGCTCATCAAGGGGTAACGGGGGTTAGCGCCTGTGCACTGGTCGTCAAATGCCTGCTCTACCATGTCATCAAGCTGCTCAAGGAATACCTTTTCGTCAATGCCGTAATCCTTGATGGTCTGCTTGATGCCGACCTTAGCCTTCAACTCGTTTACAGCCTTGATAAGGTTCTCGAGCTTCTCCTCATCGCTCTTGCCGCCGAGTCCGAGATAATCGGCAACCTCAGCATAACGTGCAAGTGTATGCGGGTGGTCGTACTGTGAGAATGTTCCCATCTTTGCGGGAGCCTCTGCTGCGTTGAAGCGAAGCACCTCTTCTATCATCAGAGCGTTTGCAACGCCGTGGGGCAGATGGTGGAACGCACCGAGCTTGTGTGCCATCGAGTGGCATACTCCGAGGAACGCATTTGCAAATGCCATACCTGCCATTGTAGCGGCATTAGCCATCTTCTCACGAGCCTCAACGTCTGTCTGTCCGTTTTCGTATGCACGGGGCAGATACGTAAAGATAGTCTTGAGTGCCTTGAGCGCAAGACCGTCTGTGTAGTCTGTTGCGAGCATTGCCGCATATGCCTCAAGTGCGTGTGTTACAGCATCTATACCGGAAGCAGCTGTAAGTCCCTTGGGCGCTGACATATGGAAGTCCGTGTCTATTATAGCCATGTCGGGAAGCAGCTCATAGTCTGCAAGAGGATACTTAACGCCTGTCTTTTCGTCTGTGATAACCGCAAAGGGTGTTACCTCAGAGCCTGTACCTGCAGATGTGGGGATAGCAATGAAGTATGCCTTCTCACCCATCTTCGGGAAGGTGTATACACGCTTGCGTATATCTATAAAGCGCATTGCCATATCCATGAAGTCAGCTTCGGGATGCTCATAAAGTACCCACATGATCTTTGCTGCGTCCATTGCCGAACCGCCGCCGAGTGCGATGATCGTATCGGGCTTGAATGCTGCCATCTGTGCCGCACCCTCTGTTGCGTTTGCGAGTGTCGGGTCGGGCTGAACGTTGAAGAACGTTGTATGAGCTATTCCCATCTCATCGAGCTTATCCGTGATGGGCTTGGTGTAGCCGTTCTGATAAAGGAAGGTATCTGTTACGATAAATGCCTTCTTTGCACCTCTGACACTTCTCAGCTCGTCAAGAGCTACCGGCAGACAACCTTTCTTGATGTATACCTTTTCAGGCGCTCTGAACCAAAGCATATTTTCCCTTCTTTCTGCTACTGTTTTGATGTTGATAAGGTGCTTGACACCTACGTTTTCGGAAACGGAGTTTCCGCCCCATGAGCCGCAGCCGAGGGTAAGGGAGGGGGCAAGCTTGAAGTTGTAAAGGTCGCCTATACCGCCGTGTGAGGAGGGAGTGTTTACGAGGATACGGCAGGTCTTCATGCGAGCGGCAAATTTGCTGAGCTTTTCCTTTTCCGTTACTTCATTGAGATAGATAGAAGAGGTATGACCGTAACCGCCGTCTGCAACGAGCTGTTCAGCCTTTGCAAGTGCATCCTCAAAGTCAGATGCCTTGTACATTGCAAGTACGGGAGAGAGCTTTTCATGTGCGAACTCCTCGCTGATGTCTACGCTCTCGACTTCGCCTATGATTATCTTTGTGTTCTCGGGAGTCTCAACTCCTGCGAGCTTTGCTATCTTGTGAGCACTCTGACCAACGATCTTTGCGTTGAGTGCGCCATTGATGATGATGGTCTTGCGGACCTTTTCTGTCTCCTCGGGATTGAGGAAATAGCAGCCTCTGTAGGAAAACTCCGCTTTTACTGCGTCGTATATGCTGCTGTCAACGATCACTGACTGCTCGGATGCGCAGATCATACCGTTGTCAAAGGTCTTGGAGTGAATGATAGAGTTTACTGCAAGAGTAATGTCAGCACTCGTGTCGATGATTGCGGGAGTGTTACCTGCTCCGACGCCGAGGGCGGGCTTGCCTGAAGAATATGCAGCCTTTACCATTCCGGGACCGCCTGTTGCGAGGATGATGTCAGCTTCCTTCATGACTGTGTTTGTCATGTCAAGGCTGGGAATGTCTATCCATCCGATGATACCCTCGGGAGCTCCTGCTTTTACCGCTGCCTCGAGCACGAGCTTTGCTGCGGCGATAGTTGAGTTCTTGGCTCTCGGGTGAGGGCTGATGATGATACCGTTTCTGGTCTTGAGCGAAATCAGGGTCTTGAAAATAGCGGTAGATGTCGGGTTTGTCGTCGGGATAACGGCAGCGATTACACCTATAGGCTCTGCGATCTTCTTGATACCGTATGCCGTGTCTTCTTCTATAACGCCGCAGGTCTTGGTATTCTTGTATGCGTTATAAATGTACTCGGCTGCGTAGTTGTTCTTGATCACTTTGTCTTCTACGACGCCCATTCCGGTCTCTTCAACTGCCATCTTTGCAAGTGAAATTCTTGCCTTGTTTGCGGCAGATGCGGCTGCAAGAAATATTTTATCTACCTGCTCTTGTGTGTAGCCGGCAAATATTCTCTGTGCCTTACGAGTGCGCTCTATAGCTTCTTCCAGCTTTTCAACGCAGTCAACGATCTCATACTTTTGATTCTCCATGGTGTATCCTCCTAATTTTTATTACATAATTGATTGTTTAGATGTGCAAGGGATAATGCTAAGTTTTCTTGTCTGAGCAGTACCGTATCGGGTACATTCAGTTTGCAAGGGGCAAAATTCCAAATGGCATTTATCCCGCTGTCAAGCATTTGCTCGCATACCGTCTGCGCCGAGCCTTCGCCCACCGTAATAATGCCGATTTGTACATTGTGTGTTTTACAAAAAAGCTCGAATTGACTCATAGGCAGTAATTGTTTGGAGGAGCTCAGCATTATCGCTTGCTCGTTGCAATCAAACGCCGCCGCTATCCGAACTCCGTATTTTTCAAATTCATCGAATTCGAGCAGCGCTCTGCCGAGCTTACCTGCTCCCACCAATACAGCCTCGGTCATTTTTTCACGACCTAACACCTTCTCTAAGCATTGTATCAGGCACTCTGTATCGTAGCCGACCTTCGGTCTTCCCGCACCGCTGACAGAGTTGAGGTCTTTTCTTACCTGTACCTCTCCAAGCCCGAGTGACTTTGCTATAGCGGTTGCGGATATTGAACAGTTATCACTAAGGGATAAATTTTTTAAAAACTCCAAATACATCGGAAGCCTGCCCAAAGTTGCCTTCGGAACAACGATTTTGTCCATTGTCCGACCTCCTCACTATCAAGTTCGTTATTATTTTAACAAAGAAGCTTGCTTTCGACAATTCTTAAAATGTTCAATCGGTATTATCAATATCGATAACCCCATTACAGAAAAAACAAACTGCTGTTTCGTGACAAAGCCGTGTGCCGTTTTAATAGTACAATGCACCACGTAATCTCACACAACTCCGCAAAGCCCGCAATCAAAACAGCACCCTGCAGTATATCACCTCTGCAGGATGCTGTTGCTTATTATTTGATATTTAAATGTTTCCGTTTTGACTCACATAACGCCGTTATAAATCTGTTATCAAGCTCGGTAAGCTTATATCCGTTTTTGTAAATGAGCAGATCCTTATATATCTTTTTGTTATCTACGCATTTTCTTTGAACTAAATCATAGCGTTTGAGCACCTCATCGGGTGCAGGCGATACCCACATAAATGTCTGAGGGTTTTTTGAAAGAAGGTCAAACTGACTTGCTCTCTCAAAAATAAAGATACGGCGCTCGACATTGTCAGGGAGCTCTTCCTTTACAACCTTTGAAAGAGGAAGTGACGGCACATAAGGATCGGCGTGAGCGATCTCGATATAGTCGGCTAAATCGTCAAATGTTATGGTTTCTTTTTTTGCAAGAGGATTTTGTGCACTCATAATAAGGCAGTAAGAAAACTCGGTGACCATCTCATAAACGAGCCCCTTTTCCTCAAGCATTGACTTGAAATATTTATCGTAGTTTTCCGCATAGCGAATGATACCCAGCTTATAATCATGATTTAAAAGATTGTTTATAGTCCGCTGGGAGTTTGTTTCCTTATAAAATATTTCCGCCGCATCTTTTGAAAGTGTCTTTGAAAACTCCGCAAAAGCATCGGAAATATAGCAGGCTCTGGGAACGGAAATAGAAAATTTCTGTTTTTTCGACGCGCCGTCTTTATATATTTTTTCCACCTGTTCTATTTGACCCAGAATTGTTTTGGCATAGTTCATAAACTCTTCGCCTTCAGGAGTCAGACACATACCTTTGGTCGTTCTGTCAAAAATTGCAATACCGAGGTCGGCCTCAAGCTCCTTTATCGAACGGCTGATGTTGGGAACGGCTATCAGCAGTGCCTCTGATGCCTTGCTAAGCGAACCTGCCCGTGCCACCTCATATGCATATTTCATATGTAATATATTCATTCGTGACTCACCGCCTTTAGTAATATTTTAACTTCTCGCTACCGTTCAAGCTATCTATGTATGAACGAAAACCTTTTTGATAAACAGCAAATCCTTCACAGAAAACTGTCGGCTTCAGTCATTTCCGAAATTAAAGCCAAATCCGTTTCTGTTATCGTTTGACGACTCTGAAGAGCATGAAGGGAGATACGGTGCAAGTGCCTGAGCGGTATTGACGACAGGCATTGATTGCAAATAGACCTTGCCGGGGCCCGTTATCCTTGTGTTAAAAAAGCCTTCACCGCCAAACAGCTTGTTTTTGAGTCCTTTTACAGCTTGAATATCCATAGAGCAAGTCTCACTCATTGCGGCAAGATAGCCCGTATCCACAATAATGCTCTGCCCTGCGGCAAGATCATATTCCTTGCAATAACCGTCGATCTCGATAAACACCAGACCGTTTCCGCTTACTTTCTGCATAATAAAGCCTTCACCGCCGAAAAAGCCCGTGCCTATCTTTTTCTGAAAATATACCGACAGCTCAAGTCCTTTTTCCATGGCAAGGAAACCTGTTTTTTGAATGATGATGCCGTTGCCGAAGCTAACCTCAAAAGGAATGACAGAACCCGGAAAGCTGGAGGCAAATGCGATCATGCCCCGTCCTCCCTCGGCGGTATATTCATTTAAAAATACGGATTCTCCAGAAAAAAGTCTGCCGATAGCTTTTTTTATCCCTCCGCCTGTGTTAGTCGTCATTTGCATATTCGGACTCATCCAGCTCATGGAGCCTCGTTCGGTGCATAGTGTCTGCCCTGCCTCGGGGTAGCAGATGACGACCGGCAGATTGCCGCCTTCGATCTTGTAATTCAACATTGCCGTTTCTCCTTTTTTATGTTAATGTTCATAACCGCCATATGGATCGGGGTGTTTTATACGATATAATATTTTATCAAAAAAGCTTGTATGTGTCAATATTTTTGCCCATTCAGTCATCTGACTCAAGTGATTTTAGATAGATCCACTCCTCTGCCTCCTGCTCGGGCGGCAAAAAGGACCCCACCTTGCTATACTTGAGTTTTTCGTAAAAGCGCCATGCGTCCTCGTCTGCCTGTGTGCTTGTCATAACGTATTTATATTTCAAGCTATGCATAGCATTTTCCCAAAAATCCATCAAACCCGCCCCGACTCCTTGTCTGCGGTATTTTTCGTCTACATACAGAAGCTCAAGAAAAGGTATGGTCTGCCAAAAAAGGCTGTACCTGAGCACACCCGCAATGGGAGCCTCGAGTTCTTTGCAGTCTGTGTTTGAACAGTCCCTCATTATTAAGACCCGTGCGTTGTCCACGCATTCAAGGAGCCTTGCCGACGGAATATGGCGATCTAAATTTTGAATTTTCGGAATATCATTTGGCTTGGCTGTCTCGATCCTCATAATCTTACCTCTCGGTCATTTATATTTTCTTTGCGCTTTTTTAAAGCGGACAAAAATTCATCCGCATCACTTCGCTGCTTGAAAATGACTATGTTTTTATTAGGATATTTCCCGAGCAATTCTGTGATAACGGGTCTGCTCTTCGAGTTGTAGCTCTTGATAAAAGAAATAAACTCCTCATCCTCGTGCTCAGGGTCTTCTGTCCACGGCATATCCGAACGCGGCTTTCCCGCTCTCTCCCTCACTCCCGCAAGACATATATCAAGCGGATAATCAAGAAAGAAAACCGTGTCGCATTTTTCCAGACGAAGCTGCATCGTTGAGCCGTAATTGCCGTCAATTATCCACTTCTCCGATGCCATGGCATGTCTGAGCCTTTGATGAAAAACATCCTTTGGCACTGGCGTTTTATCCTCGTTCCAGTAGAGCATATCCATATGATACAGCGGCAAGCCCGTTATTTTGTGAAGTTCTCTGGAAAACACGCTTTTTCCGCTTCCGGGGCAACCAATAACGATTATTTTTTTGTATACGGGTGCTTTGCCCTTGAAATCATTGCTTATCATATTTTATACCTGTCAAGCTCAGCAAACACACGTTCCGCAGTCTCTCCGATAAATCTGCGCTCCTCACAAGTGCAGGTCCTCAACAGCTTCTTTTTGGGCAAGCCCCACACGTCAAATATTCTCGGTCCTATCCATTCGCACTCTCGGCAAGAGTCGAATACTCCGCAAAGCACCGACAAGCACGCCTTTCTGGGCTTCATAAATATTACCTTCATCGGATGCTTTATCAATGCAAAGATCGCCCTCGGATAATGTGCCGTTATATTCGTAAAGCTGATACCCGGATGGGTAACGCTCAAGCTGACATCACGCTCATATTTGAAAAGCTCATACAGCGAGAACATCAGATACCGCTTTGCGTTTCCGTAAACCTTAGAGGCTTGCTTCCTTGTGTGAAAATCAATATCGTCAGCATCCGCTTTTGAATAATTGTGTGCGATACTGCCGACTACCACCACCCTGCCCCGCACCTCTCTGAGCTTCGGCAGGAGCTTTTTAATAATGTAATACGGGGATGCAAAATTTATCTGAAACACGTTGTCAAGACCGCTTGTGCATATATGCCTCGGTATGCTGTAGGCTCCCGCATTGTGAATAAAAATATCGGGAGGCTCCGACAAAAGTGCCTCTGTAGCAGAGTATACCGATCGGATATCTTCAAGGTCGGCATGAATACATTTGACACAAGCTCCGTCAAATTCACGCAAAAGCTCATCTCTGAACGCCTCCGAGCGCACGGTGTTTCTATCCATGAGAATCAAGGAAGCTCCGATCCCCGCCAAATATCGGCACAGCTCCCGCCCGAGTCCCCCTGTACTTCCTGTAACGGCAACTGTTTTTGTTTTCAGCGAGCAGGTGTTTCGCTCTAACCATTTTTGTATATTCATAACCAGACCTTTCAAATAAATCTCGGAGCAGCATTTTTTCTACATATATTCTATCACAAGCACATTAAAATTTCAACACCGCCGCTGAATATCGACATACTGCAAAAAGCGGGCAGTGTGTCAAGGAAAACATGGTTTGCAATGCCCGCCTTTATCCTCTCTCCTATCGTTGTTTTTCTGTTACAAAAGCATTGCAAAACGGCAAGCGACGATCCGTGCAATTTCCTATGCGACAAAAACGGCGGATGAAAAACCATCCGCCGTTTTTACTTTTAATGCTTGTGGCAGGAGCCGTTCATAGGGCAGCCGCCGCACGAACCGCCACAGGAGGATCTGCCTTTTTTCTTGTCTTTGATCATGCTGATTATTGCAACAGCAACGACCAAAACAACTATAAGACACACAACTATAGTAGCAATATTTTGCGCTATCCAAACAAACATCCCAAAAACGCCTCCTTTTAGTTTTATTTAAAAACTATTCGCTTTCTTATTTTACCACAACTTTTTTAGTGAGCTTTGTCGCTTCCTTATAGGGCTTTACAAGCATATATATCATGCCTGCAATAACCGCTTCTGCAGCGATAAGTCCGATCACATTCATGCCGCCTGTAAATACAGAGCCTATCTGATAAATAACAAGCGCTACTGCGTAAGCAAACAGACACTGGTATGCTATTGCAAATGCAGTCCACTTTCCGGAGTTCATCTCTCTTCTGATAGCACCCATAGCCGCAAAGCAAGGAGCACAAAGAAGATTGAATGCAAGGAAGGAATATGCTGAAAGCTGAGTCATACCCTCAAAGTCAAGAACACCGAATACGCCTACGACCTCTTCTTTTGCAACAAGTCCCATGATGGTTGCGATAGCTGCTCTGATATTGTCAAATCCGAGAGGAGCGAATATCCAGCAGATTGCACCGCCGATAATGCCGAGGATGCTGTTTTCAAGTTCCATTTCAGGGTCGAAGACAAACGCACCGTCAACCATTCCGAACACCGAACCTGCCCAAATAATAATAGAGGAAAGAAGAATAATAGTGCCCGCCTTCTTTATAAAGGACCAGCCGCGCTCCCACATTGAGCGAAGAACATTGCTGACTGTAGGCCAATGATATGCGGGAAGCTCCATAACGAAAGGAGCGGGATCACCTGCAAACATCTTTGTTTTCTTGAGCATAATGCCCGAGATAACGATTGCCGCAATTCCAAGGAAGTATGCGGAAGGAGCTACCCACCATGCACCGTCAAAGAGTGCTGTTGCGATAAGAGCAATTATAGGAAGCTTTGCTCCGCAGGGGATAAATGTCGTTGTCATAATGGTCATACGGCGGTCACGCTCGTTTTCGATAGTACGTGAAGCCATAACACCGGGAACACCGCATCCCGTACCTATAAGCATAGGAATGAAGGATTTACCCGAAAGACCGAACTTACGGAAAATTCTGTCCATAACAAATGCCACGCGAGCCATGTATCCGCAAGCCTCAAGGAATGCAAGGAGAATAAAGAGTACGAGCATCTGAGGTACAAAGCCGAGAACCGCACCTACACCGCCTACTATACCGTCAAGAACAAGTCCGCTGAGCCACTCGGGAGTACCTGAGAGAGGTCCTTCTAACAGAGCGGGGATACCGGGAACCCATACGCCGTATTCGGAAGGATCCGGAACGCCCTCTGCTTCTTCGCCGAGAGCTGCGTCATACATTTCGGATATGTCGTATCCCTTGTCAGCGAGAGAGTCACCGTAAGAGCCATACGCTTCGTCAAACGCACCAAAGTCACCGTCGGCTATACCTGCCTGAATATCATCGGCTCCTGTAACGCCTGCCTCTGCCGCTGCATCAACGATCGCTTTCATCTCGTCAGACCATACGTTCGTCTCAGCATATTCGTTCATTGCATCGTCGTAATCTGATGTACCTATACCAAACAGATGCCAACCGTCGCCGAACACACCGTCGTTTGCCCAGTCTGTAACTATAGTACCGACCGTTGATACGGATATGTAATATACAAGAAACATTATGATAGCGAATATCGGAAGAGCCGCTATTCTGTTAGTAACGACCTTGTCGATCTTATCCGAGGTCGTGAGCTTACCTGCTTTCTTTTTCTTGTAAGATGCCTTCATAAGAGATGCAATGTACACATATCTCTCGTTTGTGATAATGCTCTCAGCATCATCGTCAAGCTCTGCCTCAACAGCCTTTATATCCTCTTCAATATGATCAAGAACATTCTGAGAAAGCTTGAGCTGTTCGAGCACCTTGTCGTCACGCTCGAATATCTTGATAGCGTACCAACGCTGCTGCTCGGAAGGCATATCATGTACCGCAGCCTCCTCTATATGAGCAAGTGCGTGCTCTACCGTGCCTGAGAAAGTATGCATCGGAACTGTTTTTGTGTTCTTTGCGGCGTCGATCGCAGCCTCTGCCGCCTCTGTGAGTCCCGTACCTTTAAGTGCGGATATCTCAACTATCTTACATCCGAGCTGTCTTGAAAGCTCAGCAACATTTATCTTATCTCCGTTTTTCTCTACAACATCCATCATGTTGATAGCAATGACGACCGGAATACCAAGCTCTGTAAGCTGAGTCGTAAGATAAAGATTTCTCTCGAGGTTCGTACCGTCAACAATGTTAAGTATCGCATCGGGACGCTCGCCTATAAGATAGTTACGAGCAACGACCTCCTCAAGAGTATAAGGGGAAAGTGAATAAATACCGGGAAGGTCGGTGATAACGACACCATCGTGCTTTTTAAGCTTACCCTCCTTTTTCTCAACCGTAACTCCGGGCCAGTTTCCTACGAACTGGTTTGAGCCGGTAAGGGCATTGAACAATGTGGTCTTACCACAGTTCGGGTTACCCGCAAGAGCAATTCTCAAATTCATAACAAATTATCCTTTCTATATGCGGTTAGCATTAGCTAACCTACAGCTTAAAAAATACAGGGGGAGTTCCCCAATTAAGGTGTCGGGTTTATTCAACCTCTATCATTTCGGCATCTGCCATACGGATCGATAGCTCGTATCCGCGTACCGTAACCTCGATAGGGTCACCGAGAGGAGCTACCTTGCGAACATGTACCTCTACTCCTTTTGTCATGCCCATATCCATGATACGGCGTTTTACAGCTCCCTCGCCGTGAAGCTTTACGACCTTGACGGTCTCACCGATCTTTACCTGTCTGAGCGTCTTCATCCAAAAATCCTCCTAAAATATATTTGCACAGAAATTTATATAAAAATCATACCATGATTCTGCGTGCCATCTCTTCGCTTATTGCAATACGGGATTCCTTGACATTTACGATCACATTTCCGCCGAGCTTGCTGATTACCGTGACTGTAGCGCCTACGACAAATCCAAGGTCCTCAAGGTGTTTTTTCACCTCGGAATTACCCCCGATCCTCATAATCGTATTATCTTCTCCGATGTCTGTAAGTGTAAGCGGTCTCATGTTAATCCCTCACTTTATATAACTGATATTATACTTTCAGTTGTATCAGTTGCCGCAATCAATAGTTAGCCCTCGCTAACCTTATCTATAATACCCTATTTTCCTCTATTTGTCAATATGTTTTATTGAAAAAAATTGTTATATTTTGTGATTTGTAGGTATGCTTAAATCATACACAAAATGAGCGTTTCTCTGTTGTGCAAAAACACATCATACCGCTTGCTTATGCATCTCGTCGGACAGCGAGCAGTCAAGTTTACGGCTTATATTGTTTATATATTCTTACCAAAAACTGCTGAGGGGAAAAGCCTTTTATCAAAGGCCTTTCCCCTCGGCAGTTATATTATTTGGTTGTTGTTATTTGGTAATTATTCAGCCTTTTTCTTTTTAACAACTACAACAATCACAACTGCAACTACAGCTACTGCTGCAACAGCTACGATAATCCAAACGATAGTGTTGTTATTGTCTGCTTCGTCTGTTTTTGTTGTATCGGCTGCGGTTGTGCTGTCAGCCTTCTTTGTTGTTTCGTCAGCCTTCTTTGTTGTCTCCTCGGCTTTCTTTGTTGTTTCGTCAGCCTTGTCTGTCGTGTCTTCAACCTTTTCGGTCGTCTCGGGAGCTGTCGTCTCTTCTTCTACTACAACATTGTTGACGATAACTGCACCTGTTTCGTCCGCAACGATACCCTTGAAGCTTGCAAATGCATCAGCTGTGATCTTGCCGCCGTCAACAAGAGCCTTGTCGATTATGATCGTGCCCTCGCCTGTATAAGCCGAAAAGCCTACCTGATGGAGGAATGCATAACCGCCTTTATCAACATTGAGCGTGGGGTTTACGGAGTTTGTTGCGTAATTATCGATATTTGCCTCTGCCATGTTGCAGAATTCAACACCGTCAGCGATAACGAGATTTGCACCATCAGCTACGCTCATTGTAAATGAAGCGCCTCTTACGAGAATGTCTATATCGTCAAAAATATAGTCGCCCGCAAAAGTAATGGTCTTGTTTTTATCGCCTATGAACGTACCTCTCTGAGATCCATTGCCTGATTTATCTTCGTTGTAGATCTCGTTGGATCTGTAGTCTTCACTGCCAACAACAGCGGTTATAAGAATGGGTGAGGTTGCCTTCTGAAAAGTATATGCGGTACCTATATAAGCTCTTGCAACAGAAACGATAGTACCACCGCTCGGTACCAAAGACAATACTCCGACATCGCCAAATCCGCCCCAAGTTGATTTTGCCTTGTCCCAAGACTTACCGTCGTTTGAGTCTGTCGGCTTTGAGCCGTCATCATATACTATTGAAGCAGGATGCGCATAATAGCCTACTGCGGTCGTGTTTGTAAGTGTAGGCTCAGCCGGTACGGTGATCGTCTCGGCTGCGTTTGCAAAAACTGCGAAGGGCATAACCATAAGAGCTGCTAAAATCAAAGATAAAAATTTCTTTTTCATAATAAAACTCCTTAAAATTTTTTAATATTCAAAAAATTTAAACCGGTTTGTACTTTTTCAGTTTTCTCTCTTCTTTTTAGCTACTGCGAACGATGCAACAATCGCAACACTGAGAGCGGCAAGAGCTGCAAAAACAACTGTCATGTCGCCTGTAGTGGGGTTGTCAGTAGGAGCTGTTGTCGTAGCCTCTGCCGCCGTTGTGCTGCCAGAAGCTGTTGTATCGGTTGTAGTTGTGCTGTCGGTCGTATCAGCTTCTGCCTTTACATATACGACAGTACCAGCGTAATTTGCAAGAAGAGGCTCTACCTCCGACTTGAGAGCTTCGTCGATAACAAGAGTTCCCTCTCCGGTGTAAGCTGAAAATCCTACCTGATGGAGGAATGCATAACCACCTTTATCTACATTGAGCGTGGGGTTTACAGAGTTTGTTGCGTAATTATCGATATTTGCCTCTGCCATGTTGCAGAATTCAACACCGTCAGCGATAACGAGATTTGCACCATCAGCTACGCTCATTGTAAATGATGCGCCTCTTACAAGAATGTCTATATCGTCAAAAATATAGTCGCCCGCAAAAGTGATGATGTTGTTACTGCCTATGAACGTACCTCTCTGAGAGCCATTGTCTGATTTATCTTCGTTGTAGATCTCATTTGATCTGTAATCCTTGTCTCCTATTACTGCGGTAATAAGTATAGGAGAGGTTGCCTTCGGAAAAGTATAGTCGATACCTACATAAGCTCTTCCTATAGAAACGATCGTGCCTCCGTCCTTTACGACAGACATCGTACCCTTTCCGTTAAAAGCACCCCAGTTCGCCTTTGCCTTATCCCATGACAGGCCATCGTTTGTGTCCGAGGGTTTTGTTCCGTCTTCATATTCTATTGATTTGGGGTTAGCGTTATATACAACGGTATTTGATGTAAGCACAGGCTCAGCAGGAACATTATCTGCTGCGTTTGCAAAAACTGCAAACGGAACTGCCATGAGAGCAGCCAAAGCCAAAGAAATCAATTTCCTTTTCATAAAAAATCTCCTTAAAATTCCAAATTGAATTCATAGCACTTTAGCTTGTAATTTCGTTTGCCGAAATTACAAGCAGTGCTGTTTGATTTTCTGTTCGTGCAATAATTACTCTACTTCAACGACTTTCTTGTAAAGGTCGTTTATCTCTGCTATCTTCTGATTTGCAGCTCCTTCCTGCTCGGCATAGAAGGAAGCAAAGTTTGTCAGACCGTCTCTGAATCTGACGCTCATGCCTGCACGGTAAGAACCGATATTATAGTAGTAGCCGAGGTCAAATACCTTGTTTGCAAAGATGATCTCAAGTGTCTCGTAGGACTCATTGTCCTTTACGCTCTTGCCCTCGAGGTTCTTTTTGTAGAAGCCTTCGATTACAATATCAGATGCAGCGGAAATAGCCTCAACAAGGATAGAGTTGCGCTCTATGTGCTCATCGTCTCCAATGTCGGGGATGCAGAACAGAGAGATGTGGTTAGGTGACATACCTGAACGGTACTCTTCCTGCTCCTCATCGTATTTAGGCCAAGGAAGGAAGCCATAATCCAGCTCTGTATCACGAAGCTTGTATATTCCGTCGATAGTAGCACCAAAGAAGAGTGCCTGATTGTTTGCATATATCTGCTTCCAACCTACAGTGTTTGCAGCGGCATCCATCTGCCAGTTTACAAATGACTGATCTTTTCCGAACTCTGTCCATTTCTGAATAAGATTGAAGTTCTTTTCCGAATTGAGTGTAAGCTCAAGCTCGCCGTCATTGTTTATAGCGGCAATAGTAGAACCTGTTGATGAGAAAGACATCCATGTGGTGTCGTTGTATCCGAGAAATCCGTATACATCGCCCTCGGAAAATCCGTCTACAATGTCAAGGCTTGTAGCCTGCTTTGACAGTGTGTAGAGCTTGTCGTATGTCCATTTGCCGTCTCTGACAAGCTGATACATATCCTCAAACTGGAGTCTTAATGCAAGGTCCTTGTTAAAGGTTATAGCATATGTAAAGTTGTCGTCGATATAACTGATATCGCCTGCTGTAAAGAATATCTTGTCATAGATGGTGAGCTGTTCGTTTGCCGCCTGATCCCACCAAACCTTTGAAAGCTTTACATATCCGTAGTCACGCAGGTCTGCAAGCATACCGCTTTGTGCGAGAGTTCCACAGTCATACGCTGAAGAAACGGCTGCATCATAAATAACATCGTTTGACTCCCACGCCTTTGATATCTCGGTATAAGCCGCACCTGCGCCCGCCGTACTGTTCTTCTGTATGCGTATTTCGGTGATGGTAATGTCGTACTTATCCTCGATCTCAACATTTCTTCTGTGGATCGCCTCGTCGATTGCGTTGCCTTCTTCATCGTCTGTGAAAATGTAGGGGCATGTAGATACATTAGATCCGGTCAAGAACGTAAATTCATAACCGTCAAATGTAACTTCGGGAACTTCAACCACATTGCTCATATCCTGAGATCCTGAGTCTTGGTTTTCGCTTGTGTTTGCCGCCGTTGTATCATCACCGGCTTTGCCGCAGGCTGCGAACATGGGGACTGCGAGACACAAAAGCAACAGCATTGCTACAAGTTTTTTTGCGTGTTTCATAATAGATCCTCCTGTTTTTATTTTAATATTATTTGTGCTTCTTCATCACAATAACATTCCATGAGTGAGGCTCAAGCACGGCATTGAGTCTGCCGTCCGTGAGCGAGGATATGCCATTTTCACGCGGAACTACAGTAAAGGGTGCCTCTTCTGTGTTCGTTGCTCTAAGATTGTCGTGATTTACCACGATGTGCTTTTCTACCTCATAGCCCTCGTATTGGCGAAGGTCTATGTCAAGAGAGTTTGACTCTTCAAGGTCCTTGTTTACAACAAAGAGTGTGAGTTGTTCCTGCTCCTCATTCTCTACCAAAGCACCGTCAAGGTAAGGAACATCGCCGTACTTCTTCGTTTCATATGTTCCGCAGTCGAAGATCACCTTTATTGATTTACCCTGTCCGTATTTTGCCGCATGCTCAAACGGATAGTATATCGTTTGCATCCATGCGCTGTCATCACTTGTCATGATCGGAGAGATAACGTTTACGAGCTGTGCCTGACATCCTATCTTTACTCTGTCAGCGTGCTTGAGCATTGAGATAAGGCAGTTACCTACAACGATAACATCTTCCATGCAGTATGTGTCCTCGATCTCATGAGCCGCCTGCGTCCAATCGACAGCAGGAACCTTTCCGTGAGGACGGTATACCACGTTCCACTCGTCTATGGAAATGTTTATCTTTTTCTTTTTCTTGAGCTTTGCTCTTACATAGTCACAGCAAGCGATAACTTCCTCTATCTGACGGTCAAAGGCAACCGAGGAGCCGAAGAATGTGCGTGTGTCATCGGGTGTCTTGTTTTTGTTATCGTAATATGCGTGAAGAGATATATAATCGCATATGTCATAGGTATTTTCAACAACAGTCGCATCCCATGAAGCAAAGGTAGGAAGCGAAGCACCGGCAGAACCGCAGGTGATAAGCTCAAGATCGGGGTCGATCATCTTCATGACCTTTCCCGCCTGCCATGCAAGTCTGCCGTATTCGTCAGCAGGCTTGTGTCCTATCTGCCAAGGTCCGTCCATCTCGTTTCCGAGGCACCAAAGCTTAATATTATGGGGCTGTTCATACCCATGCTGACGGCGAAGGTCGGAGTAGTACGTTCCGCCCGGATGGTTGCAGTATTCGAGCAGATGTATAGCCGCGTCAACTCCTCGTGTACCGAGATTTATTGCCATCATGGGCGTGATGTCAGCCATCTTTGCCCAGTCCATAAACTCGTTTAATCCGAACTCGTTTGAGTCGATGTTTTTCCATGCAGGCTCGAGCATCGTCTTTCTCTCAGACTTAGGTCCTACAGTGTTCTCCCAATGATAAGCGGATACGAAGTTTCCGCCCGGATATCTGACTACAGATACTCCCTGTTTTTTTACAAGCTCAAGCACGTCGCGTCTGATTCCGTTTTCATCAGCGAACTTGTTGCCCGGCTGATATATACCCTCATATACGCATCTTCCCATGTGTTCTACAAAAGAGCCATAGATACGCTTGTCAATATCCGATATTATAAAATGTTTGTCTGTGTATGCAGTTGATTTCTTCATTCTGAGTTAACCTTTCTTGTTTTGATAAGCAAATTGTATTATCTGTTATTCACCGAGGGCATTCAGCACATTCTTGTCAAGTGCCGTTACGGGCCAGCCGTCCTCTGTCCATACTATCGTGCTGATATGAAGCTGTATTGTGCCGTTTCCGTCACTGCCGCGATAGGGCCATGACTCGGATACCATATACGCATTTCCGTCCTTATCCTCGAAATACTGCGCATGTGCTACACCGGCAATGCCTTCTTTCCACTCGGTCAGGCGTGTTCCGCCGTTTCCGCTGAGAAGCTCCTTGCCGTCTTTATCAACATAAGGTCCGTACACGCTCTTGCTGCGTCCTACAGCCCAATAATATGTTCCCTTGCTAAGTCCCCCTCTTGCGGTAAAGAGATAGTAATAATCCCCGTGCTTTATAAGATAGGGGGCTTCCATATCATGGTTTCCTTTTGCGATATGGTAAGCGGTCGTGTCACTCTCGTCAAGCTTTCCCGTCTCGGGATTTATCTTTCTCATAAAGATACCATCCCAATACGAGCCGTATACCAAAAACACCGTTCCGTCATCATCAATAAAGATGTTCGGGTCTATAGCATTGAAGTTGCTTACATTGTGATACGAGCGAATTACCAGACCTTGATCCACCCAATTATTTTTTGAAGGATCATCAGTGATCGCCACGCCGATACCCGAATTCTGACTGCCTGAGCTTGATGTGCAGTAATAAAGGAAATATTTGTCTCCTATTTTATATGCACCCGGTGCCCAAATGCTTCCTGCTGCTGATACCGATGTGAGCCAAGAAGGACGGGGCTCAAGAGCATACTTGTCAAGCCTTGTCCAATTTATAAGATCGGTAGATGTCTTTACTGCGATAGTGCCCGTCATATTATAATTATAGTAGACACCGTTATAGTAAAGTATCTCGGGGCAGCTCGATGCACCCGTATAATCCCCCGTCAACGCAAGGACATAAGGATACTCGCCGTCTCCGTCGCTGAGCTTGGTAAATTTCCAACGCTGAGCGTCGGTGTCCTCGTATTCTTCTTGCTGAACATAGTAAAGTCCCGATGTATTTGTTGAAGCAACAGTCGCTATGCGTGAAGTATATGTATTTTCAAAGACACAGTTCTCTATTGTGCCGTCAAGCGTATATACATTCCACTTTTTTGCCTCGTCGTTCGTTCCTTCAAGGCATACCGAAAGCTTCTTTTCTTTCTTATAATTATCAAGGCTTCTTATGCTGAGATACATACGGCTCGCCATATTTTCAAAGCTGTATGTTCCGTCATCGTTTTTGTGTGCCCGCCACATCTGTGAAAGATGTCTGCCGTAGAGGTCAACCTTGACCATGGCATTATCCTCAGTCGCAAAGTCCACACTTGTAAGAGAGCCCGACTCAAAGTCTTGCTCGTTGAGGGTGCTGATACGGTAAAGTGCTCCGTCCTCAAGCACGACGCTTGATAAATCTCCAAGATCTGTCACGCCGTCACCTCCGTTTGTGTCTGTCGACGAATCAGTTGCTTCGCTCTGTGTGTCTGTTCCTTGCGTATCCGTGCAAGAAGCAAATACACATACCGCAGAAAGCGCTAAAACCAATAAGAGAAATACTAAAACCTTGCTTTTTTTCATGTGTTATCCTCTACGCTAAACATATTATACTTTCTGTATTCCATCGGCGTCACGCCGTATTTGCGCTTAAACAGTCTGATGAAATAGTCCGACCGAGCATAGCCGACCGTTTTACTGATCTTGCTGATATTCATATTTGTCGTACTGAGCAGTCTGCAAGCCACAAGAAGTGCGGCAGTATTTATATCGGCGTTCGGTGTTACGCCGAATATTTCCTTGTACTTTATTGAAAAATGCGAGCGGCTCAGATGCACATAATCTGCCATTTTTTCAACATTCCATTCTCCCGGAGCAACATATACCTGAGTCCGCAACGTATCGAAGCTGTGCTCTTGTGTATACCCTGCTGAGAGATTGTTTGTTTTTCTTTCAAGAGCAAGCCTGTGAAGCATATCCTCAAACATACTCTCGGGAGGAGGCAAAAGCGTCGAGTTGTACGCTCCCTTTGACCACTCCATTCTCTCTATGGTCGTCGTGATATCCTCTTGCATATTTGAATAAAAAGGAGTATTCAGGGGAAGTCCCATTTTTTCTATGCAGCTTATATCATCTATTTGAAAGTGAACAAAATCATGAAGTAAGGAGATATGCTCAGCTTTGTAATATATAGACGAACCGAACGTGCCTATATAACAGCAATTTGCACTGACTCTCACAAGCTTGCCTTTGTACATCATAGAAACAGGGTTTATAAAATGAAGGAACAAATTACGATTTAGCTCATTTCTTTCAAGAAAAAAACCGATTTTCTGTCTCTTGAGATGCATACACTGTTCTATCTGTAGTTTCATGACATCCCACCTTATTTACGGTATCCGACACATTGTGCATTTGAAAAAAATACATAATTGTGACACTTTGTTTTGCCTTTGTTATTGTGATTATAACACATAAGAAATCCGTTTTCAAGTGCGGTCATACTAATCCTGTTCGTTTTGTGTACTGTTTGCGTTCTCGCATTGGGTCAAGAAAAACAGCTTTGCAGCAAAGTGCTGTAAAACTGTTTTTTGCACACAATTTTTGTTTTGTAAGCATGGTCTGTAACAAAAATCCTAATCTTTTTAATTAGATCGTGTTCAGGTCATTCATCTGCCTTTGTTGCGGAAACGAGAGCCTTTGTTACACCGTGAGCATTCCGTTGTACATAATAGAGATGGGGTTTATAAAAGGGACTTGATTCATTGTGCAAGAATCAAGTCCCTTTTGCTGTTTTGTCAGGTGCTCTGTTTTATTGTTTTTTGCTGTTTTTGCATGTTATGCCGATTTATTTGCATCAAAGTATGATGCAAATAAGCCCTCCGCTTCCCTCGTTAATGATACGTTCAAGCGTTTGCGATAGTCTCTGTCTTGACTCATCAGGCATATTTTGCAGCTTAGTGTGAAGGCCCTCATTTACAAGCTCATACAACGATTTGCCGAACATATTTGACTGCCAGATGCTCGCAGGATCCTCACCAAACTCGGAAAGCATATAGTTTACAAGCTCTTCGGACTGTGCCTCCGACCCTACTATGGGATTTATTTCTGTTTCGATAGAGGCTTTTATCATATGGATAGAATTCGCCGCCGCTCTGAGCTTCACTCCGTAACCGCCCGCTTGCTTTACTATTTCCGGCTCCTGCAGCGTAAGCTCGGATATATCCGGCATAACTATCCCGTAGCCCTTTTCGTTTACCTCTTCAAGTGCGCTTGCTACCTTATCATACTTTTTCTTTGTCTCGGACAAAGACCTTATCAGAGATATCAGAGTCTGCTCGCTGTCTATCTCATGTCCCGTTATCTCGCTCATGATCCTGTAATAAAGACCGTCATCAAGCTCTAATGTTACCGTCGCCTTGCCGCTTCCCATGTCATACTCGTCTGCACTTGCTTTTTTTACATATTCCCACTCCTCGCCCGTGCAAAAAGCAGAAGCTACATCCGCCATGCAATGCACACTGTCGGCATTTTGCTTTATTCTTTCTGTCAAAGAAGAGATCAGCCAATGTCCGCTCTCGAGACTCATCGCCCACGCAGGCAATTTCACAGATATCTCCTTGACGGGAAAGCGTTCAAGTATCATGCCGAGTATCGCGCTGAAATCATCCGCATCACATTCAAGGCAGTTCACAAGTGCTACGGGTGCCGAGTATTTTTGCTCAAGCGAGTATGCAAGCTCCCTTGCGGCATCACTTTCGGGGTCTGCGGAATTCAGTATAACGGCAAAGGGCTTGTTTATTTTGTTCAGCTCTGCCGCTATTTTTTCCTCTGCCTGCACATATGACTCACGCTTTATCTCTCCGATAGTTCCGTCAGTCGTAACTAACAATGCGATCGTTGCGTGCTCTTTGATGACCTTGTCTGTTCCTATGGCTGCCGCCTCTGAAAACGGAAGCGGCTCCTGCTGCCACGGAGTACGCACCATTCTCGGCTCTCCGTTCTCAAGCAGACCGAGTGCTCCGTCGACCACATATCCAACACAGTCGACAAGCTTGATGTTCATGCTTGCGCCGTTGCCTATGCTTATATGTACTGCCTCATCCGGTATAAACTTCGGCTCTGTTGTCATGACTGTTTTTCCGGCGGCTGACTGAGGCATTTCATCTATCGCTCTTTCTCTGTCATATTCGTTCTCCATAAGAGGTATTACCGCCTGCTCGAGAAAGCGTTTTATCAGAGTGCTCTTTCCGGTTCTTACAGGTCCTACAACCCCTATATAGATATCTCCGCCCGTACGTTTGGCTATGTCATTGTATATTGCTGTGTCAATCATTTTTCTCCGCCCTCTTTTCGTAATTCTACATTGCATTTATATGGCGGGCTCTTCAAAGATATGACATATCGGACACGGCAGGCAATATATTTTTTTATTCGTTTTTTTCTTTAAAAACGCTACATGGCATTGAATTTGTAAAAATTAGCATACTAAAATCGGTAAGATATTGATTTTTCAACAAACCATGTGATATTATATATGTGTAGAATAGCATAATGTTGCAAGTTCGAAAACGACTCGTTTTTTATGCTTTTTACATATTGGAGAATATAACCCATTGGCAAGTCGCAGATCATGTGCAAAAAATTTAGAAAGAAAAGGAAGATGGCCATGATGTTGGAAAAAGATTGGCACAGCAGTGTTGAGGAAAACATAAGATGCGGTCTTATCGAGATGCTCATACTTTCAATGCTCTCAAACGGCGATATGTACGCCTATGAGCTCAAGCGTACGCTTGAGCAAAAGAGTAACGGAGTATTCAAGATGAGAGACGGTTCCTTGTACGGACCTATGTATCGTATGCTCGACCGCAATCTGATTTCGAGCAGACAGGAGCTGGTAGGTCAGAAGAGATTCCGCAATTACTACCATATCGAGGAAAGCGGAAAAGAATATCTCGAGTATTCTGTAAAGAAATTCTACGAGATATTCGGATTTACCGATTCTATACTCTCCGAATGCGCAAACGGAAACAAAAATTCCGAGCAAAATTAGGTCGACACAGCCGTGTCAAAAGCGAGGTGTCCGAAAGGACAGCAAAAAGCACAGAGCAATGCATTTGCTCTGTGCTTTTTGCTTATCCTTCGCTTTTGCCTGACAGATATTTTTATTTTGTGAGATAGACTCTCTGCCAAGTTTTCATGTCTGAACACGTCAACATTTGAGAAAGAATCGGTCAATATCGGTCCGTTTTCTTCCTTATTTTATAATACAGCATTAAACGCAAGCATTCCGTCCTCTCCGACGCTTATCCGAGAATGGGGGATAGATGCCTCGAGTATCTTCCCGAGGTTGCCGTCTGCGCTGTGCCCGAGCTCTGCCGCACACTCGATTCCCTCCGTTTCAACGTTCTCGACCGCTTCAAAAAATGTATTATTCAGCGCCGAGGATATTACGGAAGTTGTCATTTATCTTGGCAACATCGCTTTCTGCAACAGCACGAGCTGACTCATAGATGTATGCAAAGGTATTTTTCTTTGTCATTGCCATGTTCAGAAGAGAGTTGTGAAGTCCGCCGACCCTGTAGTACATACCTATATCGTAAATTGCTGATGAGAATATGATGTCGAGCATTTCTGCGGACTCATCGTCACGAACATTCTGACCTACAAGAGTTTCCTCGTAGTAAGCAGGGGTGAGATACTGCTTTCCGTCATATGCAAGCTCCTCAAGGATACCGCTTGTTCTCTCTGCATCTTCAATGAAGAAAGGAACGCACAGAAACTGACAATGGAAAGGAGCTACAAGATGTCCGTAGTCTGCCTGTTCAGCGTCGTATTTCGGAATGGGAAGAATACCGAAGTCCGTCTCAGAATCTCTGTGCTTGGGTACTGTGTTCAGAGTAGTCAGATAGTACGCTACCTGATTGTTGTCAAACATCTGTACACGTACAGCATCCCATCCGCCGGAGAGTGTCTGATAGTTAAATACGGAGTTTGAATCCTGAACGAGCTCAATATACTTTGATATCATGGAAACGCTCTTGGATGTGTAGATAGTAAGCTCTACCTCATCATCGTTTACGGTAGCGTAACGCTCACCTGAACTTGAGTAAGCCGCAAGAATAGCATCCTTCCATGTGAGAAGACCGAACAGGTCGTTTTGGTCTCTGACATCATCACCGTTGAGGTCCTGCG
>JBGVFH010000055.1:0-4450 GCA_045120955.1 Eubacteriales bacterium
CAAAATGCAAGTATTTTTTCACAAAAAATGTGAATACGCTCAAATATTTTTGATAAAACGTATAAACTGCAAAACCGAGATCGCCCTATTGATCTGATCCTCATTCAACAGCTTGCCAACATTAAGCATAACTTTATCGCCAGTATAACTGCCGGCCTCTATGCCTGCGTAATGGCTCTTACTTATCCCCAGCCTCTCGGCCGCCTGGGCCTGAGTCAGCCCGGCAATCGCGCGGATCCACGCAAGGTCACTGACCTGTAAATCGTCAAATGTCATTTTTCCTCCTACACTCTAATAAAAAACCTATACCCTAACTCATTTTTATAATTTTCAATCTCGAGCATATAGAACTCGCGATCCTCATATTTAGCCATAATGGCCGCCGCCTTACCCGCCGGCGTTTCATCCCTTATAATTTCGTCCAGCAGTTCCTGGTCATCCTGCCAGTTTACGCCCATAAAGCTAATCTTTTTGGGCTTGTGGGCGTTGTAGTTTTTAAGTGTGATCATTTTGCCTACCTTTCGCTTAAAATAACGCAGTAATCATCCACAATTTTGCACGCGTCTTTATAAATGAGATGCGTTATATCAGTGCTGCAATATGGGACATCATCCACGGTCTTAACCGAATATTTTTTTAAAATCTCATCAACTAGATCGCCGTATCCCGCCTCGTTTATATCCTCCAGCATACCACAAACAGTTAAACGCGTGGACTCCACAATAAAATCGGACCACTCGGCGATATGGTCATGTATCACGCAACTGGCCTTCTCGTACTGACCCCCATGATCAAATTTATACCGCCCGGCCTCCTCGAGCGCGTTAATAACATTATCACAAAAATCATAGGCCCCGTCCCTGTCGTACGCGTTATACCCGCAAGAGGGTACCGGGTAATGGCAATCATTGGTGATGGCCAGCACTAATTTTCCGTACTGCGGGCAAACAGGGTACAGGGCCTTATCGGCTCCGGTTATGGTCCTGAATGTGTTAACTAGATTTTGCGGCCCGCGATCGACGGCACAGCTGGAAAAATCCTTCCAATTCCTCGGATCCAGTGTGTAGCAATTACCGGCTACCCATAACGGATTAATGACGTCGCCGGACCCGTCAAAAACAAACCGATTTATTTTTGTATAGTCAAAATCGGATAATTCTCCCGGCTTATCATCCTTCCACATGCCCTTGACCTCTACCCATATATAATCTAGCATTTTAGGCTCGTATGTGTCGTAATTGCATTTATCCCGGTTCTCGTCCCATATTTCCACATTGTAGATCTTAAAATCCGGCAAATATTTTAAACCGTTTCCCAGGTCAAACCCCTGGGGCTCGTATTCCCATTTCACCCCCAGGCAATCCAGGAAAACGGCAAAACGGGCCTCCGCTTTTGACCTGAAATAATGCCCCCTGTAAAGTGTCTCAATCGGTTTAATTGTCATTGTTTTTTACCCTCTCTATCAAATCTAATTTGTAATTGACCAATCGTTGCCTCTTCTCTAAAAGGCTTATCCGTGCGGCTCTGCATAGCTTTTAAGGCCTCCCAGTATTCAGGAAGGTATCTGTATATAGCCCGCAGTTCTGCAAGGTTTTTGTTGCCACAGCACCAGCAGGAAACGCGATCTAACACATCATACAGATCGATCCCGTTGTCCTCCCGCCAGTCAAAACCGTTTTTATAGCATTTCACCAGGCAATCGTTTTCGGTCATGCCCATAAGCGCAAGCGGGTAAACCTTAACTGTGCGCTCAGATCTCTGCATGGTCAAACGGTCCGGCTCATCACGTGCGATCCCTACATACTCCACGATCGGCTCAGTTCCAAACTGATCGTAAAAATGATTAATCGCACGTACTTTAATTTTGGTCATCCACCGGCACCGGCCGCCGCACCAGGAGTAACCCGTTTTCGGTTTACCGTCACGGGTTTTTACTTCATGCTCTGCAAAGTAATAATCAAAACTCTGCGGCGGCTGGAGGCACGCATAGCGGATCCCGTGTTTGTCTAGTATCTTTTTTAACTTCTCCCAGTTTCTGTAAATTGATTTAAACTCTTTCCCCGCGTCAAAAAACACTACATAATCCAATGGCCATGCTTTCTCAATAAGCGCTAGGATCATTGCCAGTGAGTCTTTACCGCATGAACAACTTGCAACATATTTCATATAACACCTAATCAAAATGATTAGGTCAGGGCATAAGCACTTGTGACGGACCACCATACCTTAATACCTCGCCCTTTACGCGCTCAGGGCGTCGTGTGTGAGCGCAACCCGGTATACCGGGATCGTTATAATGCTATAACTTTCTCCCTCATCCCTTATTTTTCCTCTTCTCTCTTAGCCTGCTCCGGATCTTTGCTAGCGTAATGACTGCCCGCAAAGCATCCGGATCGACGTTCCCTTTTTCTATCAGTTCCCCGCGTAAATGTGTATAAGCCACATACTCGGCACCGCTTAACTTTATTAGGTTATCCCGGTCAAGGTTCTGCGGGTTACCGTCGGCATATATGATCCGGTCGGTTTTCTGCACCGGATCCTCCGGGTGATGCTTGTTCCAAAGGAACCGCCCCGCCGATTTCCAGCGGGCATTATACGGCCCGTTATCCTGAACCTTAATCATGCATCCGCTTTTAGCTGTATAGCGGATCGATCCTACCGGCAGATAGTTTGCCGCCTGCTGGCCTTTTTTAAACTGCGTTTTTCGCATGTTGGCCAGCTTTTGCGGATCGTCGGTACTATAACCTTTAACACCCTTATTCGGCGGAACGTATCCAGGCTTAAACCGGTATTTTTTGCCCTTTACCTCTAGATCTTCCAGGTTTTTGCTTTTCAGGCCGTTGCCGATCCCGCGGTAAAAACATGCAGATACGATCGCCGCCTGGCTGCGTGATTGGCCAAAAACGCGGTTAAATTCAGCGGTCAACTGCGCAAAGTACGTACCAGGAGCGTGCTCCCTCAACCAGGCTATCTGCTCCGGCGTAAACCCGTTACTCATCCTTGATCACCAGTTCTTTTATCCCTACAGCGCCCTTATCGGCCGACGTGCGATAATACTCCGCATAAGTCTTAGCCGCGGCGATCTGAGTGTTTGCGTTGGCTATGATGTGCGTTGCAATATCGGCCATCGCACGTGCCCGGGTACACTCCTGCTCGAGTGCTCCACCGGTCAAACTCTCATCGTTCAATCGCTCCAGCTGCATGAATAAATGGTCATTAAGATCGGTTAATTTATTCTTCATGCTTATACACCCCCGAATCTACACCGAAAACGCCCCACATAGGCTCCTCGCGGCCGTCTTTTTTCACATATGCTATAGCAAGTTTGTGATCGTCAAAAAGATCCTGCAATTTGTACACCCTAGGCCCCAGGTACACATACGCCTCCGATTTGTCGATGCTGTAACCTGTATATATCACCCGGCGCTCATGGCCTCCGTCTTTTTCGGCAAAGTGCACAGGGCTGCCGAGTTTAAACCGCTCATTAAACTCAGTAATAGTGAACGGCCGCGCCTTCGGCTTTTCAGCCTCCGGTTCAGCCTCCGGTTCAGCAACCCGGTCAGCGGGAAGGAAAAAAGAAAAATCCCCAGCCGCGGCCGAATTTCCCACCACACGGCACCGGAACGGAAAAGGACTCCCGCACTTTACTTCCACAATGCGGAACAAATGGTCGCTCGGGTCAGTGCCTAGATCCTGAAAAGTTATAAGGTGATCCGCGGCATAGCCCACCGTGCTCAATGGTGACAGCGAAAAACGGGCGGCCTTTTCCTCAGTTAGCACATCATTAGGCATAAGAACCGCGTTTAAACCGCCGATAATTCTAGGATCTAAAGTAATAGATTTATCTCTCATAACTCTGCCTCCCTTACCCACGCAAACGCCGTAGCAGATCGGCCGCTCTTACCGCGCGGACGGACTATGTACGGGCGCTCCGTGCCTTCAACGCGTATAACGTCCCGCAGATAACCGTGTACACGACGCTCCGGATCGTCAAGTGCTGCTTTTGAGTTCGCCGCAAAAACCCAGGCAAGGGAGCTGGTGTTCCAGCTCATACTGTCCTGCGGACCAAAATCACGATTGTTATTTTCTGTCATTTTTAACCCCTTTATCCTTAATTGTTACCCTTTCACATGCCCCGGCTTTCTTTTCCAGGCACCGGATTGTTAAATTGTCATTTTGGTACATTGTGACCTTTCCCAGCCGGTCCGGTGCCAGTAGACTGCACAGCGCGATCATAGCAACGAGCAGGATCAATGCAGTGGCAACGCTCAAATTATGCCAATACCATGACTCGTTATTTTTGGTCATCGCCGGATCCCTCCTCATCTATAGAGCGCATCATAATCTCATAGAGCTTATCCGCTACCGCGTTTAGGTCGGCCTCGACTGCCGCAAGTTCCTTAGCGTATTCAGGGAATTTGGGCCCGATATCACGTACTAAATATGTGCG
>JBGVFH010000056.1:0-13763 GCA_045120955.1 Eubacteriales bacterium
ACAACTTCCGCCCCGCCGCTCCTGCGCTTCGCTTGGAGTTCGACTCGCATCCGCTCGCTCAGTATGACACGGGCGGGGGCGGGGTGTTTCCGAGGTAGGTGCGGTGTTGCTGCGGTCTGACTCTCAGCTACGTCCGCACGGACCCCGTAGGGGTCATTCTGAGCGCAGTCGAACTTTTGGGGCTCTGCCCCAAAAGCACGAGGCACAGCCGAGTGGAATCCCGTGCGGAAATCTATAGCACTCACCTGTCACCGCTCTCTTCTCGCCCGAGATACCGTCACAACTTCCGCCCCGCCGCTCCTGCGCTTCGCTCGGAGTTCGACTCGCCTCCGCTCGCTCAGTATGACACGGGCGGGGGCGGGGTGTTTCCGAAGCGAGCGGGGGTAGGTGTAATTACGCAATTTCCAATACAATAAAAAAAATCCCGTTCCTAAGAACGAGATTTTTGGAGCGGATTACGGGGCTCGAACCCGCCACCTCGACCTTGGCAAGGTCGCGCTCTACCAAATGAGCTAAATCCGCATTGCGGCAAAATATTTTCTGCCGCTGGTGCCTCCGGTCGGAATCGAACCAACGACACGGGGATTTTCAGTCCCCTGCTCTACCAACTGAGCTACAGAGGCTTGTCAATCTTTGAAAAAGATTGGCGACCCGAAGGGGACTCGAACCCCTGACCTCTAGCGTGACAGGCTAGCGTTCTAACCAACTGAACTACCGGGCCGTATGGTGGAAACAATAGGGCTCGAACCTATGACCCTCTGCTTGTAAGGCAGATGCTCTCCCAACTGAGCTATGCTTCCGTGTTGCTCTTTCTCAGCGACGGATATGATTATAGCACAGTGAATTTCATTTGTCAACACTTTTTTTAAAAAAAATCAAAAAAACTTTTTCTGTCAAAAATCAGCCCAAAAGGGTCGCTTTGTGTCGGCGGTTATTCTTTTGTTATTGACAGTGATGCTTTAATTTGGTAAAATAGCAGGGATAGAATTTTTGTCCTCATTACATTTTATATTCAGAGGGAGTAAAAACATGATCAAGCTCGAACGTATATCCGTGATGAACATGGAAAACGCAATGAGAGGAGCAAGAAATCCCATGAACAGCTGGGAGCGCTCCGACAGCTACTACAACGACAACGGCGAATATGTCCTCGGAGAAAACGACCTTTCTCTTGCAACAAGGCTCTGCCGTGCGGGAACGGACGACCGCAAATTTATCAGACAGATATTCGTGTCTGTCGATATAACCGCACCGCTTTATTGGTGGAAGGAATTTGACACCTACAAGGTCGGTACGGTAGCTAACTCGACAAGCACCATGCACAAAATTCAAGCAAAAGCATTTTGCCGTGACGATTTTTCCTGTGACAGGCTAAGCGAGGGCGGTCTTGCGGCGCTCGATGCTCTTATCGTATATCTTGAAGAATGCCGTGTGAAGTTTAACGAGACAAAGGACCGTGCATATTGGCACGACATGATACAGCTGCTGCCGTCAAGCTTTAACCAGATGCGCACGGTAACGATGAACTACGAAAACCTCTCAAATATGTACTACGCCCGCCGTAACCACAAGCTCGCAGAATGGCACACGTTCTGCGATATGATACTCACGCTTCCTTACGCAAACGCTTTGATAGCATCCCGCAAGGAATCGGAGGAAAAAAGATAAGCGGATAAAAACATGGGAGATATACTGACAAAATTATTTATAAAGGACAGAGACAACACCGAGGACGGTACCGTGCGCAGCGCATACGGAAAGCTGTGCGGTATAGTCGGAATAGTGTGCAACGTCATACTTTTTTTCATAAAGCTTGTCGCAGGTACGCTCTGCGGCTCGGTATCCGTCACGGCAGATGCGGTAAACAATCTCTCCGATGCCTCCTCGAGCGTGGTGAGTCTTATCGGCTTTAAGCTGGCGGCAAAGCCTGCCGACGACGAGCACCCCTACGGGCACGGAAGATACGAGTATCTCTCGGCGCTCACGGTAGCAGTCCTTGTACTCGTCATCGGTGTGGAGACGCTTTTATCCGGTATTGATAAGATACTGCACCCGACCGAGGTGCAATTCGGAATTCTCACGGCATCTGTGCTCACGATATCGATTGCGCTCAAGCTGTGGCTGATGTGCTTTAACGGAAGGATAGGCAAAAAAATAAGGTCGGGCGCTCTTGTCGCAACCTCAAAGGACAGCAGAAACGATGCGCTGTCAAGCACGGCGGTGCTTCTTGCCGCTGTTATCTCCCGCATATCGGGCTTTGAGCTGGACGGATATATGGGAGTTATAGTTGCGTGCATTATCATCATCAGCGGCTTTAACCTTGTTAAGGATGCGCTCTCCCCTCTGCTCGGAAATGCTCCTGACGCTGAGCTTGTACGCAAGGTACGCAAAAAAATAATGTCATACCCCGGTGTGCTCGGAACACATGATCTGATAATACACGATTACGGTCCCGGCAGACAGTTTGCCTCCGTTCATGTTGAAATGGCGGCAGAAGCCCCCGTGCTTGAGTCGCATGACGTCATAGACAACATCGAGCGTGAGCTGTACAGAGAGCTTCACCTCTACACAAGCATACATTTCGACCCTGTTGTTACCTCTGACGCCGCACTCGCTGAAATAAAGCAGTATATAACAAGCATCCTTTCACAGCTCGACTGTAACATAACGATGCACGATCTGCGCACCGTACCCGGTCTTACTCACACAAACGTGATTTTCGACTGCGTGATGCCTCGCTCGTGCAAAATGAGCGAAGCAGAGCTGAAAAAATATATAAACGATAAGGTCGGACAAAAATACAACGATCACTTTTGCGTTATCACAATAGACCGAGCCTTCACATCGGAGACATATTGAAGGATATCTTTTTGATTTTTCTCTTGACATTTGCCATTGGGTGTTGTATAATAATTGAGCGCCGTTGTTGCGCTCATATACGGAGGCATAGCTCAGTTGGTTAGAGTACTTGCTTGACATGCAAGGGGTCGCAGATTCGAGTTCTGCTGTCTCCACCAAAAAATTCTCGTTCGTTGGAACGAGAATTTTTTTATCCAAGCCGCAGGCTTGGCATATCATCCGCCGTAAGGCGGTATATCATCAAAGGCGGCAATGCCGTCTTTGTATCTCATCACGGCGCAGCCGTGCATAAAATCTCCTGCGGCTCGATGATATACCGCAACAAGTTGCGGATGATATGCAAGGCTTTCGCCGTTTAGCCGAGCAAAGTGTATGCCATAAAGGCGATAGTCAAGAGGATGGAGGCGGGCAATACCCGCCTTTTATTCGCACTTTAACGGATAAAGCTGTGTTTTCATTGCAAAATATAGGCATAAGACAGTAAATGGCACATATCCGTCCCCCGAGCGAGAGCGTAAGAATCAGAGCAGGACAAAATGATTTCTGTTGCTATCGATGACTCCCTCTCGGCGGAGCTTGCTTATTTCAGCTGACAGTCCGCTTCTGTCCACCTCAAGATAGTCCGCCAGCTCCTGCCTGTTAAACGGTATCTCAAAGCTGTTGCACCCCGTCTTTCTTGCATAAAGGTTCAGATATGTCATCAGCTTTTCTCTGGTGGTGCGCCCCGAGGTTATTTCTATCTTCTGATGAAACATAATGGATTTTACGGCGAGATCCTTCATCAGATTGAAAATGAGCTGTTGGTGAAAGCCGCAGTTGTTGTTGCAGGTTTGAAGAACATGAGAGCACTCTATGAGCATTATCTCACACGGCTCGTTTGCGATAACGGCAACGGGCATCTCTCTCAGCTCCGCACAGGCAAAATCCTCACCGAATATCTCGCACGGCTCAACCTCAGCAAGGATGCTTCTGTTCCCGTAATAGTCTGTGCGGACTATATGCGCACTTCCCGAAAGAACGATGCCGATATATTTTGCCGCATTTCCCTCTGCCATGACGGTATGCTTTTTGTCAAAGCTCACGACACGAGCACCCAGACACACGAGCATCCTCGACAGACTCTCCTCATCCACATGGGAAAAAAGCGGGCAATTTTTTAAAATCTCTAAATATTTTTTCATAATTTTTCTCCGTTTGTTGAAAATTCAACAGACTTTTCGCATCAATTATACTATAATAACAACGAAAAAGCAATAATGTATTTTTATAAATACCGTTGCTCTCGTTTTTTAAAACAAAACGTTAAAAGAGGTGTTAACTGTGACTGTAACAAATGACATAAAATACATCGGTGTCAATGATCGCAAAATTGATCTGTTCGAGGGGCAGTACATTGTCCCGAACGGAATGTCCTACAACTCATACGCTATCATCGACGAGAAGATCGCTGTAATGGACACGGTCGATGCGTCATTTACCCATGAGTGGTTGGATAACCTTCAAAACGCTCTCAATAACAAAGCTCCCGACTATCTTATAGTTCAGCATATGGAGCCTGACCATTCGGCAAACATTGTAAATTTCATAAAAACTTATCCTCAGGCGAAGATCGTTGCCTCCGCAAAGGCTTTTTCGATGATGAAAAACTTTTTCGGGACAGATTTTGCTGACAGACAGATAGTTGTCGGTGACGGAGACACGCTGTGCTTGGGCAAGCATAACCTTACCTTCATAACTGCTCCGATGGTGCATTGGCCCGAGGTCATCGTGACCTATGACAGCACGGACAAGGTGCTGTTTTCGGCTGACAGCTTTGGCAAGTTCGGCGCTCTTGATGCCGACGAGGAGTGGGCTTGTGAGGCGAGACGCTACTACATAGGTATAGTTGGAAAGTACGGCGTTCAGGTGCAGAACATTCTCAAAAAGGCGGCTGCGCTCGATATCGACATCATCTGCCCTCTGCACGGACCTGTGCTCAGTGAAAATCTCGGCTATTATCTCGGACTGTATAACACATGGTCAAGCTATCAGCCCGAGGAGGAGGGCATAGTCATCGCATACACCTCCGTCTACGGCAATACCAAAAAAGCGGTCATGCAGCTAGCTGATAAATTAAAAGCGAACGGCTGTCCCAAGGTAGTTGTAAACGACCTTGCTCGCACCGACATGGCAGAGGCGGTAGAGGATGCTTTTCGTTACAGCAAGCTTGTGCTTGCCACTACTACCTACAATGCCGACATATTCCCGTTTATGCGTGATTTTATAGATCATCTGACCGAGCGAAACTACTCAAACCGCACGGTAGCGCTCATCGAAAACGGAAGCTGGGCACCGCTCGCCGCAAAGGTGATGAGAGAAAAGCTCAGCAAAAGCAAGAATTTGACCTTTGCGGAGAACACCGTAAAAATACTCTCCGCACTCAACGACGAGAGCTGTGCACAGCTGCAAGCTCTGGCAGATGAGCTGTGCAAGGATTATCTCGCTCAGCAAAGCGAAACCGCAAACAAAAACGATCTGACTGCACTCTTTAACATCGGCTACGGTCTGTATGTAGTTACTTCAAACGACGGCAAAAAGGACAACGGCCTCATCGTAAACACGGTAACGCAGGTCACAAACACCCCAAACAGAATTGCCGTAACCATAAACAAGGACAGCTATTCTCACCACATCATAAAGCAGACAGGCATAATGAACATCAACTGTCTGAGCGTGGATGCTCCGTTTGCGGTGTTTGAAAAGTTCGGATTTTTAAGCGGAAGAAACACGGACAAATTCGCCGGTTGCGAGCCGCTGCGCTCCGACAACGGACTTGTATTTTTGCCGAGGTACATCAATTCCTTTATGTCTCTGAAGGTAGAGCAGTATGTGGATCTTGACACTCACGGAATGTTCATCTGCTCGATAAGCGAAGCAAGAGTCCTCTCGGATAAAGAAACGATGACCTACACATACTATCAGAGCAACGTAAAGCCAAAGCCGAAAACCGAAGGCAAAAAGGGCTATGTTTGCAAGGTATGCGGATACATCTACGAGGGCGACACTCTGCCAGAGGACTATATCTGCCCGCTTTGCAAGCACGGGGCGGCTGACTTTGAAGAAATAAAATAGCGGGCAGTGCCCGCCGCCATCCTCTCGCCTATCTCCTTTTTCTGTTACGAAGATGTGCATAGGGGCGAGTGAGGATGTGTGCAATTTCTATTAAAATATAAAATATTAAACAATAACAGGAGGCAAAAAAATGAAATACGTATGCGATCTGTGCGGATGGGTATATGACGAGGAAGCAGGGGATCCCGATAACGGCATAGCTCCCGGCACAAAGTTTGAGGAGCTTGACGAGGACTTTGTATGTCCTCTCTGCGGAGCAGGCAAGGACAGCTTCAGCGAGGAAAACTGAACAGCACGTCACAACCACCGACACCCGATTCACCTCGGGAAGTCGGTGGTTTGTTCTTTTTGTGAAGCTCAGCGGGAGCGGGGTGTTGCTGCGGTCTGACTCTCAGCTACGTCCGCACGGACCCCGATAGGGGTCATTCTGAGCGCAGTCGAACTTTTGGGGCTTTGCCACAAAAGCACGAGGCACAGCCGAGTGGAATCTCGTGCGGAAATGCACCGCACTCACCCGCCGCCGCTTTCTTTTCGCCCGAGATACCGTCACAACTTCCGTTGTGCCGCTCCTACGCTTCGCTCGGAGTTCGACTCGCATTTGCTCGCTCAGTATGACGCGGGCGGGGGTAGGGGTGTTTCAAAAACGGGGCGGGGGCTGTTTCCAAAGCGGGCGTATAAACAAATGCAATTTCTTATGCTACGAAAAAAATCTTCCCGTATAATTTCCGTCAAATGACGGAAATTATACGGGAAGTCTTGTTTTTGTGGGATATCTTCACACGTGCGGTAATAACCACGAAAAAAAGCCTTGTCTGAGATATTTTGATCTCTCAGCCCTCGTACAGCACCATAAATCTGCGGTTTTCGCACGCTTTTGCTATATAATCCGAAAGCACCTCTTCCTCGCTCTTGGCTGTATTTTTCTCACTCTGATAAAAGAACGTGAGCAGGTCTGTGCTGTAGTAGGTATCATCATAGCAGTCAATAAACATGACATCCTCCGAGAAATCACACTGCTCTGCCATGATATTCTGAGCATCGGCGTAATAACCTATCTCATCTATAAGTCCGTATTCAAGCGCCTGAGATGCAAGGAATGTTCTGCCGTCGGCTATTTTCTTCAGCTTTGACTCTTCGATATCTCTGTTTTCGCAGACAACGTCGATAAACATCTGATATATTTCATCAAGCTGCTGTCTGTACATTTGTTCCTGCTCGTCGGTCAAGGGAGAATACATACTTCCCATCGCCTTGTTATCGCCTGCGGTAAGCTCGGTGGCTTTTATTCCCAGCTTTGAAAGAAGCTCGGATATCTCTATGTGCGTGCCGTAGGTAACTCCTATCGAGCCTGTGGTACAGAACTTATGCGCTACTATATAATCGGCAAACGAGCCTATCCAATACGCACCGCTCGCCGCATAATCTCCGAAATATGCGTAAACGGGACGGTGTGTTTGCTCTTTGTAATATTCAATGACACATGCCAGCTCATCGGTTGCCGTTACCTCGCCTCCGGGTGAGTTTATATAAAGCATAAGACCGCAGTTGTTCTCATCCTCGATAATGTCGTATATCGTGTTGATGAGATACACCTGATTGTATGAGCCGTATGAGCCGTACATACTCGTGCTGACATAGTCCCCCGATATCTCGTCGTCAATATACAGCACTGCTACATATTCGCTATCTACCGTTGGTGCGCCGCTCGTATATTCCGAATCGGCGGAAGCGGCTGAGGCTATTACTGCTATGAAAAAGACAAACAAAAACAAACATACAACGCCGAGCAAAACGAAGGGCCATATGCGCTTCTTTTTCTTTTTTGCATTTTGCTGTGCCGCCTTGTAAGCACTAAACGAAGTATAAGCACCGTAGGGTGTCTGCATACCGCCTGCCTGATACGTCGGCGGGACAAATGCGCCTGACGGAGCATAAGGGCTTTGCGGCGGAGGGGGAGGCGGAGGTGTAAAGGCACCGTTCGGTGCTCCCTGCGTGCCTTGTGTATTCGGTGCGCTCTGTGTGTTCGGTACTCCCTGTGCCTGTGTCTGTGCCGTACCGTCGGCAGGTATCTGAGTCTTTGAATCTGTATTTACGTCGTTTGCTTGAATGTTATTTTGATTATCGGGTGTCTGATTTGTCATTTCGTCCATTTGATCATACCTCCTTTTTGTCGGATAATGGTAGTTTTTCCCGTTTTTTTTATTATATCATTTTAAATTGCCGTTTACAATAAGCCGAGGGGAAAAATATCTTGAAAAAATATCTTGAAAAAAAATTACCTATGTGCTATAATGTATAAGTGTTTATATAAAATGCGATGAAAAAGACAGCAAAACCGGCAAACAGCGCAACAGAGAGGGTGGAGGCTGGAAACACCTGTGCTTGCGGCGGCGCTTTTCACTTTGGAGCAGATGCGGTGACAAGCCGCATACGGGTATGCCCGTTACAGCAAAAAAAGTTGCCGTGTATGTCACGGAATGCGGGTGGTACCGCGGACTTGTTTTTTCTGTCCGTCCCAATCTATCGGGGCGGTTTTTTTGTTTTTCTCTCGCATATCGCCTTTATGGCATGCGTTTTGCCTTAAACAGCGAAGCGTAATTATGCAATTTCCTAATAAATAAAAAACATATATACATCAAACGAAACGAAAGGACTGATTTTTAAAATGAAGGAAACTCTCGAAAAAATCAGAGAAGAAGCTGACAGAGTTTTATCCGCTGCCGATTGCGATATCGAGGCGGCTCGTGTCAGATTTCTCGGTAAAAAGGGTGAGCTTACCGCTGTGCTGCGAGGCATGGGAGCTCTCAGCCCCGAAGAGCGTCCGATAGTCGGACAGCTCGCAAATGAGGTTAGAGCTTATATCGAAGAAAAGATAGGCGAGGCGCAAAAAGCGCACGCTGAGGCGGCTCTCTCCAAAAAGCTCAAGGAGGAGAAGATAGACGTTACCGTTCCCTGTGAGAGCATCAAGCTCGGAAAAAGACACCCCCTCTCTCAGATACAGAAGGAGATGGAGGATATTTTCATAGGACTCGGTTTTTCTATTGCGGAAGGACCCGAGGTCGAATATGACTACTACAACTTCCAGGCGCTCAATATTCCAAAGGACCACCCGGCACGTGACACGCAGGACACCTTCTATATCACGGACAACATTCTCCTGCGCTCTCAGACCTCTCCCGTTCAGGCTCGTGTAATGGAAAAGACACAGCCCCCCATCCGTATCATCTCCCCCGGCCGTGTTTACCGCTCGGATGCTGTTGACGCTACTCACTCACCTCTTTTCCATCAGCTCGAGGGGCTGGTCGTTGACAAAGGCATAACAATGGGAGATCTCAAGGGCACTCTTGAGATGTTTGCTCGCAGAATGTTCGGTCCCGAAACGAAAATACGCTTCAGACCTCACCACTTCCCGTTTACAGAGCCGTCGGCAGAAGTTGACGTTTCATGCTTTGTATGCGGAGGCAAGGGCTGCCGTCTGTGCAAGGGCGAGGGGTGGATTGAGATACTCGGTGCCGGCATGGTACACCCCTTCGTTTTATCAAACTGCGGTATCGACCCCGAGGTATATTCGGGATTTGCCTTTGGTATGGGTATAGAGCGTGTACTCATGACAAAATACGGTATTGACGATATGCGTCTTCTCTATGAGAATGACATGAGATTTTTGTCACAGTTTTGATCAGGGGAGGAGGAAAACACAATGATACTTTCAAGAAATTGGCTAAACGATTTTGTTAATACAGACGGTATATCCGACAAGGAATACTGCGACAGAATGACCGACACAGGCTCAAAGGTCGAGTGCTATGAGGTTCTCGGTGAGGACATCGAAAACGTAGTAGTGGCAAAGGTCACAGCTATGGAAAAGCATCCCGACTCAGACCACCTCTGGATATGTCAGCTCGATGCGGGAAAAGGTGAGGATATACAGATAGTAACAGGCGCTCAGAACGTATTTGTAGGAGCGCTGGTCCCTGCCGCTCTCGCTCCCGCAAAGCTCCCCGGAGGGGTAAGCATCAAGGCGGGCAAGCTGCGCGGTGTAGCTTCTAACGGTATGATGTGCTCTCTCGGCGAGCTTGGACTGACTGTGCACGATATGCCCGAAACTATCGAGGACGGAATAGCTATTCTCGGCACGGACGGCTATGAGATAGGGTCGGACATCCGTGATGCGCTGCTGCTGCGTGATACTGCGGTCGAGTTTGAGATAACTTCAAACAGACCCGACTGTCTCTCGGTCATCGGTCTTGCACGTGAAACTGCGGCAAGCTTTGACAAGGAGCTCTGCGTAAAAGCACCCGAGGTCAAATACGCTGACGGCGACATAAACGACTATCTTAAAGTCAGCATAAGCGCACCGGAGCTATGCTACAGATATGCTGCAAGAGTAGTAAAGAACGTAAAGATCGAACCCTCACCGATGTGGCTGCGTGCCCGTCTGAGAGCATCGGGTGTCCGCCCCATCAACAACATAGTCGATATCACAAACTATGTTATGCTTGAATACGGTCAGCCTATGCATGCTTTTGACTATTCATGCATCGACGGCTCCTCAATAGTGGTACGCCGTGCAAATGACGCTGAAAACTTCCGCTCGCTCGACTCAAACGACCACACCCTTTCATCAAACGACCTCGTTATCGCTGACAGCAAAAAGGCTGTTGCGCTCGCAGGCGTTATGGGCGGCGAGAACAGCGAGATAAAGGACGACACAAAAACTGTCGTTTTTGAGAGTGCTTGCTTTATGGGTTCGTCTGTCAGAGTCAGCGCAAAGAGTCAGGGCATGAGAACAGAATCGTCAGGCAGATTTGAAAAGGGGCTTGACCCCGAGAACTGTATGCCCGCACTCGACCGTGCGTGTGAGCTTGTCAATATGCTCGGCGCAGGTGAGGTGGTATGCGGCACTATCGACGAATACCCCGGTAAAAAGGATACTACCGTGCTCGACTTTGAGTGTGAGAGATACAACGAATTTCTCGGCACGGACATCAGCGCCGAGAAAATGACAGAAATTCTTCTCAGCCTCGGATTTGGCGTTTCGGAAGGGAAGATAACCGTTCCGTCATGGCGTGCCGACTGCGG
This sequence comes from Eubacteriales bacterium, assembly GCA_045120955.1. Classification (GTDB taxonomy): domain Bacteria; phylum Bacillota; class Clostridia; order Oscillospirales; family CAG-272; genus JAZMZS01. The sequence goes on from JBGVFH010000056.1 coordinate 11,053, forward strand.
CTGTATGAACGACATCGCAGAAGAGGTCGTCCGTATCTACGGCTACAACACGATAAGATCCACAAATCTCAGAGGAGAGACGACGACAGGCGGAAGAACAAAGAAACAGCTCTGTGAGCTTTCCGTTCACGATGCTATGTGTGCCTCGGGCTACAATGAGATAGCTACCTTCTCCTTTATCTCTCCCAAATACTACGACAAGATAGCTCTTGCGCCCGACAGCACGCTTCGCCGCTCAGTCGTGATCTCAAATCCGCTCGGCGAGGACACAAGCGTTATGCGCACGACCGCACTCCCGTCACTTTTGGAGGTGCTCTGCCGTAACAACAACTTCTCAAACGAAAACGTAAAGCTCTATGAGCTCGCTACGGTTTATCTGCCAAAGGACGGAGACAACGAGCTTCCCGATGAGAGAAAATCGCTCGTTTTCGGCTTTTACGGAGAAGGAGATTTCTATTATCTCAAAGCTACCGTGGGAGCGTTGCTTTCATCTCTGCGCATAACCGATGCAAAGTATGAGGCGTGCGGTACAAACCCGTCCTACCACCCCGGCAGATGTGCTGTTGTCAGCATCAAAGGCAAGGAGATAGGCGTTATCGGTCAGATACATCCCACCGTTGCTCAAAAGTACGGTTTTTCGGCTAAAAGCCCCGTATATGCGGCTCAGATCGACTTTGATACTTTGTTTGAGTTTGTACCGGGAGATCCCGCATACAAGCCCCTGCCCAAGTTCCCTGCAAGCACAAGAGACTTTTCGTTCGTTTGTGACGATTCTCTGGAGGTTGGCAAGATCGAGCAGGCTATGAAAGATGCAAAGGTAAAGATACTCGAAGATGTAAAGCTCTTTGACATCTATCGAGGCGAGCAGGTCGGCGAGGGTAAAAAGAGCGTAAGCTTCAGAGTAAGTTTGCGTCTGAGCGACCGCACCATTACCGATGAAGAAGCGGACAAGGCTGTTGCAAAGCTGCTGCGCTCTATCGAGACTGCTCTCGGCATCAAGGTAAGAGACTGATAAATATATGTGTTTTATATGCGGGGAAAACCTTTTGTACAGGGTTTTCCCCGCATTTTTTGCGCATAGGAGATTGCATTGTTATGCGCCCGTGTCATACCGAGCGGGCGGAGGCGGGGCGTAATTGCGCAATTTCCTATACAACAAAAAAGTGAGCGGAGAAGCGTTTTTTACAAAGCTTCTCCGCTCACCTTTAAGGGAACAATTTACTATGAAAATTTGTTTTTTTAGATCATTATAGCGCCGAACGGTCTTACCTTAAGAACATAGCAAGCGCCCTCGCCGAACACCTTGTTGATGAGAGTTCTGTACTCTTCTACAGCGGTATTGGGAACGAAAGCCTGAATGGTGCCTGCAAATCCGCCGCCGTGTACTCTGAACGCACCGCCCTTGCCGTTCATAAACGACTCGGTAACGCAAAGAGCAAGTGAAAGACCCTGCTCCGCAACATTCTTTGTTGTATAAACGTTCTGCAGATACTTAAACGAAGAGTTGCCGGAGGAAAGAACGCCCTTGAAGAATGCATCCATATCGTCAGCCTTGAGCGCCGCTGCCTGAGCATCAACTCTCTTGTTCTCAGCTACGAAGTGGAAAGCTCTCATAATAGCTCTGTCTCCGCACTTTTCACGCAGAGCTGCTATATTCTCTATTATTTCCTGTTCTGTTACGTCACGAAGCACCTCATGTCCGAGCTGTTTTGCAACGCCTTTCATTTCTGCGGGAACAGATGCATAGTCGTCGTTGAGGTCGGCATGGTTTCCGCCTGTGTTTACGATGCACAGAGAATATCCCTTTGCGGAAAGGTCAAATGCGATAGGATTGATAATGGGATTTTTAGGATCGGCAAAGTCGATATTTACAAAGCCGCCGACAGCGCAAGCCGTCTGATCCATAAGTCCGCAGGGCTTGCCGAAATATTCATTTTCCGAGAACTGTGCTATCTTTGCTATCTCAGCATTTTCTACCTTGCCGTCGTTGAAGAGGTAGTTCATGATATTTCCTACCATTACCTCAAATGCGGCAGAGGAGGAAAGTCCGCTTCCCTTGAATACTTCGCTCGTTGTGTAAGCGTCAAAGCCGTCAACAGCGTATCCTCTGTCAGCAAAGCCCTTGCACATACCTGCAACTATTCCACGTGACTTGAAAAAGTTTTCGGTCTTCGGCTTGTCTGTTTCACTGATAAGGACGACATCCTCGTGATAGCCCTCGCTCTTTATCTTGATGGTGCCGTCGGTATTCTTGCTGACAACAGCGATAATGTCAAGATTGATAGCTGCCGCAAGAACACGTCCGTAGTTGTGGTCTGTATGGTTGCCGGATACCTCGCTTCTTCCGGGAACAGAGAAAAGATATACGTCTCTCTCACAGCCGTAAAGCTCGGAGAATTTCTCTATAGAGTCAACATATCTGCCCTTCTGTCTTGCCGCATCGTCTCCATAGATCTCGGTAAAGCGTGCATCAAGCTCGCCGCCCTTGATCGCCGAAATTAGTTCTTTGGAATTCATTTTTTTCTCCTATGTAGTTTATTTATATAAAAAAATATTATTTTCTCTTTAATCAATTATAAAACATACAAAACAAAAAATCAAGTAATAGTAAAAATATTGTACAAACAAAAACAACATCAGTACGACAGTCATTTTGATCTCATAGAATATTTCACGTTTTTTCTCTCGCTGTTTTACACAACTCCTGTAAC
>JBGVFH010000057.1:0-1507 GCA_045120955.1 Eubacteriales bacterium
TTGCCGAGCGCATAGCGGTAGGTCATAGCCGCTTTATCCTCGTCATCAAACGCCCACATTCTCACAAAGTATGTGAAAACGATACGCATATCTTCAAGCAGCCACATCTCGTAGCCCTCTACGACGGTCGTAATATCGTCCACGTCGGTTTCCCAAGAGGAGCACAAAAGGTGTCCGTTTCGCTCAAACAAACGGTTCTGCTTGATGTTGTTATGGGGCATTTCGCAACCCATAATCTCACAAGCGCAAAGGGGCTTGTAATCCCAATCGAGAACGGGATCAAAGGTGTGAAGTGAGTCGATTGCTTCATTGATGTCATTGGTTATTTGTTCTTTGTAAACGTGGCAACCGCCGTAGTTTTTCAAGAGCATTTTGCGCAGATTTTTCTTAAATTTCTTCATATAGCGCGACTCCTTGGTATTTCTATCTTGCATCGTTTTTACGCTTATCCTCATAGGTTTTTACCTCGCTTTTCTCTAAGTTTTTTATCTTCATAAGGTAGTCGTTATAGTCCTTGCTACCGTCGGACGGAGGGGTGTATTTGACCTCGTACCGACCGCCAAGAACGTGACATAGAGCAGCCGCACCGCGCTGTCCTTTATCGTCATTGTCGTAACACAAGAACACCTTTTTCACGCCCGGATTCTTCAATAGAAAATTCGTGAGTGATACGGGTACTTTCGTGTTTTCGTAGCTCCCGTTTGGGGCATAAATGCCCGATACCGAGAGCAGATTTTCCGCTTTATAATCACCTCCGTTTTCGTTCAAAATCGTTGCATAGGATAAAAGGTCAATCGCACTTTCAAAGACGAAAACACTATCTTTTTTACCTTCCGCGATAAGACGAAAGGTGTAGGTCTTGTCGCTGCCTGCGATGTCCTTTCTCTTGGTTGTACCGTCCGTCGCTCTCCAAGAGCAATACTTCATTTCGCCACTCTCGCCGTAGCCGATAAAGAAAACCGAGCCGTATTTATCGCTCTCGGCTATGGTTCTTTTTGCGATGCAATCGTCGATTATAGCTTCTGAAATTCCTCTTGACACAAGGTACTGTCGAGCCTTTCTACACGCAAAATTGTGACACGGCATCATAAGGCGGTCGTATTTCTTCACCTTGGTTTCGGGCAAAGAAAAAGACGGTCTTACAACCGTCGTATCCGTCATTATTCGTACCGCTTCGGGCAGTTCAAAGCCCTTGACTTTCACAAGATAGTCCAGGGCGTTAGAGCTGCCGAACCCACGCGACCACCAAAACCATTTGCCGTTTGAGATCTTCAAGGAGTCGTGCGACTTCGTGCAGTACACGTTGTTACCGCACCTCACAAGCTCATACGGCTCATAGGTTTTCAGATAGGTCAAGAGGTCAACGCTCCGTGCTTTTTCAATGGCTTCGGGCGGCACATATCCTTGCGTGTTTTGCCTTCTCATTGATACCTCCCGTTACTCGTAAACGTGGCACACGATTTTGATTTCGTGCGCTTCGCTTTCGTGAAAATCTATATCGCCGTTA